>JANOJI010000111.1:0-22337 GCA_031408175.1 Ilumatobacteraceae bacterium | reverse complement strand
GTGCTCTCGTCATCCGATCTGGCTGCGTATTGGGACCGGCTGGCCGGCCTGTATCCCATCGTCAGCCTCGAAGATGGCATGGCCGAGGACGACTGGGATGGCTGGTCCGCTCTCACCCAGGCCCTCGGCTCGAAGATCCAGATCGTCGGCGACGACCTGTTCGTCACCAACACCACCCGGTTGCAGATGGGCATCGACCGCAAGGTCGCCAACAGCGTGCTGATCAAGGTCAACCAGATCGGCACCCTGAGCGAGACTCTCGACACGGTCGACCTAGCGACACGCCACGCGTACACGAGTGTGATGAGCCATCGCAGCGGAGAGACCGAAGACGTCTCGATCGCCGACCTCGCCGTCGCCACCAACTGCGGGCAGATCAAGACGGGCGCGCCGGCGCGCAGCGACCGCGTTGCGAAGTACAACCAGTTGCTGCGCATCGAGCAGGGCCTCGGCGAAGCCGCCGCGTATCGCGGACGAGCCGCTCTGGCACCACGCTGAGAATCACGCTGAGCTGCATTGACGCCGATCACGGCATCAGAACTGCGAGAATGTCAGCCGTGAGCGACGGGCATCGAACCACGTGCATTCAGCGTCCGCGCGATGCCACTCGAGCAGCGCTCGACCGCGGGTCCGATCGCGACATCGACCAGTCGCGGTTCGCCGAGTTCACTCGACCGGTCGCCAAGGACAAGCGCCTGGTGAAAGGACGCGGTAAACGGGCAGTCTTTGCACTCGTCGCCGTCGTGATCGCGGCTGCCCTGATCGCCTCGCTGTTCGTGCTTCCGGTGACGAGCTGGATGGAACAGCGCGACGATCTCGCCCGCAAGCAATACGAACTGGCCGTACTCAGCAACGCCAATGCCAAATTGGCCGCCGATGTCAATCGCCTGCAGACTCCCGACGGCATCAAAGAGGCAGCGCGACAAGAGGTCGGCTTCGTGGGCATCGGTGAGCAGCGGATCTCGGTGTTGTCGATGCCAAACGCACCCCTGTCCTTGCCGACGGGATGGCCGTACGACGCAATCACCCAGATCATCGCTGTACGCTCCGCGCCCGTGGAAGTTGTGCCGGCTCCGACAACAGTCGCGCCTCCCGCCGCTACTCCGTAGCACCTCTGCCAATCTCGGAAACCAGCCAGCGCCGTCTAGTGTCGGCCACCGAACGATTCGGCAACCAGATTCGGCAACCCAGATTCGACAACTTGTAGGGGGTTCACGCGTGGCTGGCAGCATGCTCGGCAACAGGGTTCTGCGCAAGGAGGACCCGAAATTCCTCACCAGCGGAGGGAAGTACGTCGACGATCTCCTCGACGAGCCGTTGCTCGCCGGCGCCGCTCATGCCACCTATGTGCGTTCCTCGGTGGCCCACGGACGAATCGTCAGCATCGACACTGCAGCCGCGTTGGCTCTGCCAGGCGTACTCGGCGTCTACACCGCTGCCGATCTCGGCCTGGCCGAAGAGCCGGCCACGTTCAACCCAACGGTTACCCGTGGCCGGCTGGCAATCGACAAGGTCCGCTTCGTGGGCGAGCCGGTCGCCGTGGTCATCACCGAGGACAGTCAGCAGGGTGAAGACGCCATCGAACAGGTCGTCGTCGAGTACGAGGTTCTTGAAGCGCTCGTCGACCCGGAAGCGGCGATGACATCGACAACGTTGATCTACGATGGCGCAGGCAGCAACGTGGTGTTCGACACCACGGCGTTGGGCATGCCCGACAACACCGGCGACGAGTACTTCGCCGATTGTCCGATTGTCGTCAGGGGCCGCTTCGTCAACCAGCGCGTGGCGCCATGCCCCCTCGAGGTGCGGGGCTCCGCCGTCGCCTGGGTGCCGGCCGACGATGGCAGCGAGCGCCTGTACCAATGGCTCAGCACTCAGGGCGCGCAGGGCGCGCGCGATGTGATCATGGCCGCCAACGGCCTGACCGCTGAGCAACTGCGAGTGATCACGCCCGACGTCGGCGGCGGCTTCGGCGCCAAGATCACGTGCTATCCAGAGGAGAACCTGCTCGGCCAGCTCTCCAAGCTGGTCGGCCGCCCGTTGCGCTGGCGCGAAACTCGCAGCGAGTCAATGATGGCGCTCGGTCACGGCCGCGCCCAGATCCAGTACGCCACGATGGGCGGCAACCGGGATGGCAAGGTCACCCACTATCGCCTGCACGCCATTCAGGATTGCGGCGGATGGGTCGAGCTGGGCACGATCCTTGCCCCGTTCATGACCCGCCCGATGTCGTCGGCGGTCTACGACATCCCCAACATCGAATGTCGCACGACCAGCGTCGTGACCAACACCACGCCCGTCACCGCCTACCGCGGTGCCGGGCGGCCAGAGGCTACGGCTGCTGCCGAACGCATGATGGATTTGTTCGCCGCCGAGCTCGGCATGGATCCGGTCGAGGTACGCCGCAAGAACCTGATCGCCAAGTTCACCGAGCCACACACCACGGTGATCGGCCAGACCTACGACGTCGGCGATTTCGAGGCCGCACTCGACAACGCGCTGGCCGCAGCCGACTACCCGGCGTTGCGCGCCGAGCAGGCCGCTCGGCGAGCCACCGGAAGTAACAAGCAGCTCGGTATCGGCGTCAGCGTGTACGTCGAGATCACCGGTGGCGTCGATCCGTTCGGTGAGCACGCCAAGATCGAAGTGCTCGACGACGGGCGGGCAATCGTCTACACGGGCACGTCTCCGCACGGCCAGGGACACATCACGGCCTGGAGCATGTTGGCGCACGAGCAAACCGGCATACCGATGGACAAGATTGATGTCATCTGGGGAGATACCGATCTGGTGCCAAAGGGCGTCGGCACCATGGGATCGCGCTCGCTGCAGCAAGGTGGCGCGGCAGTGTGGACCGCGTCCGGCGAACTCGTCGACACAGCCCGCAAACTGGCCGCCAAGTTGCTCGAGGCGAACGAGGCCGATGTCATCCTCGACAAGGACAACGGGACCTTCCATGTCGCGGGCACCCCCGCTGTCGGCAAGTCGTGGGCCGAGTTGTCGATCGCCGCCAGAAGCGACAGTGACTTGGCCAATGGCCTCGAAGCCGCAACCTTCTTCCAGGCGTCGAGCCCAACCTTTCCGTTCGGTTCCCACGTTGCGGTGGTCGAGGTCGACACCGAGACCGGTCAGGTTCGCCACCTTCGCCATGTCGCCTGCGACGATGCCGGTACCGTGCTGAACCCGCTGCTGCTCGAGGGCCAGATCCATGGCGGGGTCGCCCAGGGCACGGCTCAGGCACTGCTCGAGGAGGTGCGCTACGACAGCGACGGCAACCCCATCACCTCGAACCTTGCCGACTACGCCTTCATCACCGCCGCCGAACTGCCGAGCTTCGAGATCGTGCACATGGCGACACCCACATTCGTCAATCCACTCGGCGCCAAGGGCATCGGCGAAAGTGGGACCATCGGGTCAACACCGGCCGTGCACTCGGCAGTGGTCGACGCCGTCGCTCACCTCGGTGTGCGTCACATCGACATGCCGTGTACCGCCGAGCGGGTGTGGAACGCCATCGAGGCCGCACGCGCCCGATAGCTAGGTGAACGAACGCACCAGCAGCCGCGTCAGTTCGGCGCGCTCGTCGTGCGTCAGTGCAGCGAGACCCGGTATCTCTGGTGTGAAGGGTCCGTCGATCGACGTCACCAAGGCCCGGCCGGTTTCGGTGAGTGCCAGTAGTTTGACGCGTCGATCGGAGGGATCGAGGCGGCGTTCGATCAACCCGCGCTCCTCGAGGCGGTCGGCAATACCGGTCAACGTCGAGGCGTCGCACGAGAGCACCTCCGCAACCGAACCCATCGGCAACGGGCCATCGAGCAGCTTGCGGAGCGCTATCGACTGCGGAGGGGTGAGGTCGATGGCGCGCATCCGCTTGTGCCAGATAGCGCGCATCCGGGCGATTACCAGGGCGAGTGCCTCGTCGAGATCGTCCACCCAAAGAGTTTGACACACGCAGATATTTAGTACAAGCTAAAGATATATGAACGACAAACAATCACCGATCGTTGCCCAGCGCTTGGTTCGGCACTTCGGCTCGGTGAAGGCAGTCGACGGTGTCGATCTCGAGGTGCAACAGGGCGAGATCTTCGGCTTTCTGGGGCCGAACGGCGCAGGCAAGAGCACGGTCATCCGCATGCTCACGACCCTGCTGAAACCGACCTCGGGAAGCGCCCAGGTGGCCGGATTCGATGTCGTCACCCAGGCCAACGACGTGCGTCGCAACATCGGTGTCGCCTTGCAGGACGCGGCCATCGACCCGCTGATGACGGCCAACGAGCTCCTGCATCTGCAGGCCGTGCTGTACGGCTTGCCTGTGGCGCAGGTACGACCACGAGCCGAAGAACTGCTCGAGCGCGTCGGTCTGATCGGTGCAGCAGATCGCCGCGTGGGCACGTACTCGGGGGGCATGCGCCGCCGCCTCGACCTGGCGCTGAGCCTGATCCACCAGCCAACGGTTCTCTTCCTCGACGAGCCGACGACCGGACTCGACCCGATGAGTCGCATCACGCTGTGGGAAGAAGTGCGCCGACTGAACGGCGAGGGAACGACCGTGCTGCTGACCACCCAGTACCTCGAGGAGGCCGACCAGCTAGCCGATCGGGTGGCCATCATCGATCATGGCAAGATCGTGAAGGAAGGCACGCCGACAGCGCTGAAAGCTGCCGTCGGCGCACCGACGCTGCTGATCTCGGTGCCTGCCGCGCAAGCCTTGACAGCGCGCGACACGCTGGCCCGATTCGGCGAACTGCGTACTACTGCCGAAGGCAGCCTTGGAGTAGGTCTCGAAGGCGGCGCCGGCGCGGTCACCGATGTCGTGCGGGCGTTGGACGAAGCTGGCGTCAAGGTGCAACACCTCGAGCTCAACGAGCCAAGCCTCGACGACGTGTTCGCCGAGTCGACCGGGTATCGGTTGGAGGGCGCAGCGACGGCTATGACCGACGCTGGGGGCCCGGTGCCAACAGGGAAACGGGGTCGTCGCAAGTGACCGCTGCCGTGTTCTCATCACCGACTCCAGTACCTCCCGTTCAAGCGAGGGGCTTGTGGTTCTCGCAGACTCGGGCGATGTCGAAGCGATCAGTGATCGCCATCGTTCGTCAGCCGGCACTCGTCATCCCGTCGTTGATCTTCCCGCTGTTCTTCGCCGCACTCGGCACATCGTCGTTCGGTCGGGCGGTGAACCTGCCGAACTTTCCGAAGGTCGACAACTTCCTCGACTTCGCCCTGGCGGGCAGCATCGTGCAGGGCGTGCTGTTCGGCAGCGTCACCGGTGGTGCTGCACTTGCCACCGACATCGAGCAGGGCTTCTTCGACCGTCTGCTGGCCACACCGACATCGCGGATCAGCATCCTCGTCGGCCGACTCGCCGGGGCCGCGCTGTTCGGTGCCTTTCAAGCCCTCTTCTTCGTCATGGCGCTCCTGCCATTCGGGGTCAGCATCAAGGCGGGCGTGCCGGGCGTGCTCGTGATCGTGCTATGCGGCGCCCTGACCGGGATGGCGATCGGCGGCTTCACCGGGGCGATTGCATTGAAGACCGGATCATCGGAGGCGGTGCAGGGCAGTTTCCCGCTGCTGTTCATCGCCCTGTTCTTCTCCAGCGCATTCTTTCCACGCCAGACCATGCAGGGCGCCTACAAGGTGATCGCGAACCTCAACCCGATATCACATCTCGTCGAAGGCATGCGTGGTCTCGTCGTCGACGGATTCACCGCTCGGCACGTGGCAACCGCGCTCCTCGTGCCCACCGGGATTGGCGTCTTTTCGATCGCACTGGCAATGCGCACGCTGTACTCACGATTGGCATCGCGATGAGTCTCGCAACCACTGCCCACCCGTCCGGTCAGGCACAGGGCGGCTCGACACTGCGCTCGTCGCGCGGCCTCGCGCTGCGCGGCTTGCGCAGCATTCTCCGCCTGCCATCCGCCTTCTTTCCGGCGCTGGCAATGCCAATCTTCCAGACCATCGCGTTCAGTGGCACGTTCTTTGCGATCACCAAGATCCCCGGCTTCCCTACCGATCGCTCGGTGAATTGGTATCTCCCGTTGGCCTGCACCATGGGCTCAGGGTTCAGCGGCGTCGGCCTCGGCTTCAGCACCGTGCGCGACATCGAGAGCGGCTTCTTCGACCGGCTGCGGATGGCCCCGTCGCCACGACTGTCGCTGATCATCGGGCCGCTGTTCACCGCCTGGATCCGCGTGCTGATCGTCATCACCAGCGCGCTGATTGTCGGCGTGTTGTTCGGCGCACGGCTGACCGACGGCCTGGTTGGACTCGTCACGTTGTACGTGGCTGGGCTCGGAGTCGCGACGATCGCCGCCGGCTGGGGTCTGGGGCTGGCCTACCGCTTCGGTGACATGCGCGCCGCGGCGCTGATGCAACTGACGCTGTTCAACGCGATCTTCCTCAGCAATGCCCAGGCACCGCTGAATGTGATGAGCGGATGGCTGCATGCAGTCGCCAGGGTCAACCCGTTCACCAACATCTTGCGTCTGGCACGCGAGGGCTGGCTTGGCGAGGTCAGCTGGAACGACACGTGGGGTGGCCTGGTCGCCATTGTGGGAATGAGCGCATTGACACTCGCGTTTGCGTACAGAGGACTGGCGAAGCTGTCACACTAGTTAAAATGTCGTGATGTCGCTCGACAACGAGCGATTCAATCGTCAATACTGTTGATCATGATTGATCGACAAGTTCTGCGGAATCGACATGGCGAAGAAGAAGAGCGCTTCGTGGCCACCCATCCGCGTTCGGCGGTGCTGGCCAAAGAGGCCCAGACCAACCTGCTCGGTGGTGTCCCGATGGCGTGGATGACTCGCTGGGCTGGCTCATTCCCGATCTTCTTCGACACCGCTCGCGGTGCCCATTTCACCGATGTCGACGGCCTCGCATACATCGACTTCTGCCTGGGCGACACCGGAGCGATGACCGGTCACGCCCTGCCGCAGGTGGCCGAGGCATTGTATGCCCAGGCCATGCGAGGCATCACCACCATGCTGCCATCGGTCGACGCTGCATGGGTCGGGGCCGAACTCGCCCGGCGCTTCGGGCTACCCGTGTGGCAAATGGCGATGACCGCCACCGACGCCAACAGGTTCGTGCTGCGCTTCGCCCGCCACCTCACCGGTCGACCGAAGGTGCTCGTGTTCGATTGGTGCTATCACGGCTCGGTCGATGAGGCGCTGGCAACGCTCGACTGCGAGGGTCACACCGTGAGCCGACCCGGCAACATCGGTGCGGCACTGGACCCGTCGTCGACCACCGTCGTCGTTCCCTTCAACGACCTCGATGCGCTCGAAGCTGCCCTGGCCACCGGCGACATCGCCTGCGTGCTCGCCGAGCCGGCGCTGACCAACATCGGCATCGTCATGCCCGACCCCGATTACCACCGCGAGCTACGACGACTCACCCGCAAGTACGAGACGTTGCTGGTGATCGACGAGACGCACACGATCTGCATCGGACCCGGTGGCGCGACGGCAGCCTGGGGCCTCGATCCCGACTTCTTCGTCATCGGCAAGACCATTGGCGGTGGCATGCCAGTTGCTGCATACGGCATGACCGCGGCGATCGCAGAGCGATTGGGGCCAATCATCGCCTCGAGTACAGTCGACGTCAGCGGGGTGGGTGGCACGCTGACCGGCAATGCGCTGGCCATCGCCGCAGTCAAGGCAACGCTGAGCTCGGCACTGCGCGACGAAGACTTCGCCCACATCATTCCTCTGGCGTCTGCATGGACCGCCGGAGTTCGGGCGACCATCGACCGCCATCACCTGCCGTGGCACGTTCAACAACTCGGTGGCCGGGCCGAGTACTGGTTCTGCCCGCCGCCGCGCGATGGTGCGGCTGCCGCCGCCGTCGTCGACGACGAACTCGACGCATTCATGCATCTCTGGGCGATCAATCGCGGCATCTTGCTGACACCGTTCCACAACATGGCGTTGATGTCGCCGCACCACACCGCAGCCGATGTCGAGACTCATACCGAGGTGTTCGCCGCGGCCGTGAAAGCATTGCTGCCGTGAGCATTGCCCCATGAAACTGACCAACCAGGTTGCCATCGTCACCGGGGCGGGTAGCGCTTCCGGGATCGGCTTCGCGTGTGCCAGAGCGCTTGCCGCCGATGGCGCCCATGTGCTGATCGCGTCGACGACGGATCGCATCAACGAGCGCGTCACCGAATTGCGAGCCGACGGCTATTCGGCCAGCGGCTTTGTGGGCGACCTGATGATCGAGGGCGTCGCCGACGTGCTGGCCGAGGCCGCACTCTCCGTCGCCGATCGGATCGACATCTGCGTCAACAACGCAGGCATGATCGCACTGGGAATCGAGCCTCGCAGCCGGGCGACGACTGAGGTCAGCGCCGAGGATTGGCTGGACAGCCTGCATCGCAATCTGACGACGTGCTTCACGGTGACCCGCGCCTGCCTCGCAGCGATGCGCGAGCGACGGTACGGGCGAATCGTCAACGTCGCCTCGACGTCGGGCCCGGTGCAGGCGTTTCTCGGCGACCCCGGCTATCACGCTGCAAAGGCAGGAATCCTTGGATTGACCAGAGCGGTTGCGCTGGAGGTCGCCGATGCGGGCATCACCGTCAATGTCGTGTCACCCGGGTGGATCGCCACCGGTGCCCAACTCACCATCGAGCACACGGCCGGCAGCTACACGCCTCTGGGCCGCAGTGGCACCCCCGACGAGGTGGCCGCCGCGGTGCGGTTCCTCGCCGATCCGACGGCCAGTTTCATCACTGCCCAGCAGATCGTGGTCGATGGGGGCAACTCGCTGCCGGAGGATCGCTCGTGGCGGCCGACGCGGTGACCACCATCGGCGTGGACTACCACGACAGAATTCTCGCGCTCGAAGCCGACGATCCTGCCGGGTACCTGCCATCGACGAGTACGGGCTGGCGGCGTATCTTCGCTCGACTTCAGCCGGGGGCAGCGTCATGGGCGGTACTCGCCTACGAACCGGACCAACCCGCAGGTGACGGTTCAGCCTGGCTGGCGAGGATGGTCGAGGTGTGCGACGCGGGCGCAGGTGGAGCAGCAGCCGTCATGCATCCCGCGGGCGACCTGGTGATCACATCACTCGCCGACGACGTCAAGCTCACCGGGCTGCGCCGGCTGGCCGACAGTGCGGGCGCCGACGAACCTGGTGCCGTTACACTGCTGCGCTACCGGCCGCAACGCCGTTGCACGTTGCACATCACCAACCACGATGACGACTTCGTCGTCAAGGTCCTGGCCGACGATCGAGGCGAACAGTTCCATCGTGACGCCGGCGAACTGTGGCGTGTCGCCCGAGACGGCGAACTGAGTTTCCGGGTCGCCGAGCCGATCCGTTGGGAGGAGACCACACGATCGGTCTGGCAGGGCATCGTGCCCGGCGTCCCGATCGCGTCACAATTGCTCGGTGCAGACGGCGAATCGATCGCCAGGGACATGGGTGCAGCGCTTGGCACGCTCGCCAGATCGACCGTCGTCCCTTCGGCCACCGTTACATCCGACGACCAACTGCGGCGCACGCGGCGAGCCGTTGAACAGGCGATACGACGTGCGCCGGCGCTCACCGACGATCTCCAGCAGATCCTCGACGCGCTGTCCGCCCGGCATGACGCGCTGTCGCAGGATCGACTGGTGCCAGTGCACGGTGCGCCGCACATGCATCAATGGCTGGTCGACGACGAGCACCAGCTCGGATTGATCGACTTCGACCGTTTCGCACATGGCGAGATCGAACTCGACATCGCCACACTGCTCGTCGAACTCGACTACGAAGGCGACCTGACGCAATCCATCGCCGCCATCGCAGATGCTGCGATCGAGGGATTTGCAGATCGCGGATGCGAGGTCGATCGTTCCCGTCTGCAGCTGTATTGCATCCACAAACGGATGAACAAGATCACCCGGGAGGCATGGGCGCTCCGCACCGACGGCGAACGTCGCGCCCGCCGCCACATCCCTCGCATCCTGGCGGAACTCGAATGAACAGCACGGTCCCTGTCGCATTCGTCACGGGCGCTGCCGGTGGTATCGGCGGCGCAACAGTGCAGCGCTTTGTCGGCGGCGGCTGGAGGGTCGCCGCAGTCGATATCAATGCCGTCGACGCCTCCGAATCCGCAGGCGCGGTGCTTCCGATCCTGGCCGACCTACGCAACGTCGACGACTGCCGTCGAGCCGTCTCCGAGGCAGCCGGCTGGGCAGGTCGTCTCGACGCTGTGGTCAATGCCGCAGGGTTGTGGACCGAAGGGCCGAGCGCGGAAACCACCGAGGACGAGTGGGACCGTGTCGTCGACGTCAACCTCAAGGGCCTGTACTTCGTCTGCTCTGCGGCCATTCCTCATCTCACGGCCACGCATGGGTGCATCGTCAACATGTCGTCGGATGCTGGCGTGCAGGGCAATGCCGGCGCGGCCGTGTACTGCGCATCGAAGGGCGGGGTCTCGAATCTCACCCGAGCGCTCGCGCTCGAGCTGGCCCCAGTCGGCGTGCGGGTCAACGCTGTCTGCCCCGGCGACGTCGACTCGCCCATGTTGCGCGGCCAGGCGGCCGCCAGCACCAACCCTGAGACATATCTCGACACGTTGCTGCGTGGGTATCCCCAAGGTGAGTCGGCGCGGTTCATCCAGCCGGCCGAGATCGCAGAGATGATCTGGTTCCTCGCCCAGCCGTCCGCTGCAGCGATCACCGGTGCCAACATTTCGATCGACTTCGGCCTCTCGGCAGGCATCACGTGACGCAGACGCCATGACAATTCCACTCGACGACATCGATCGCCAGCTGATCGAAGCACTGCAGCGCGACGGAAGGGCGAGCTATGCCGATCTCGCCGAGATGGTCACCCTCTCCCCCGCGGCAACTCGCCTGCGCGTGCAACGACTACTCGACGCCGACGTTGTCAAGGTCGTCGGTGTTACCGACCCGCTGGCCCTCGGTTATCCCGTGATGGCAGCGCTCGGCATACGCGTCGAACACAACGTGCGCGAGGTCGCCGATCGCATTGCCGACATCGCCGGCGTCATCTACGTCGTGTTCACGTCAGGCTCCTTCGACCTTCTGGTCGAGGTCGTGTGCGAGGACTCGGCGCGCTTACTGACGGTGATCGACGCCGAAATCAGATCGATCGACGGCGTGCGCAGCGTTGAGAGCTTCACGTACTTCGGTATCCACACTCATCGGTTCGTGTGGGGCGCGAGGTAAGTAGTCGCGCGGCGTCGCTACAGTGCCGAGATGCAGCGGCCACTTCGCATCCGAGAAAACCGAGTCGGTCCACTTGTAGCGATCGCGCTGTTCGTCGTCGCGGCGTGCGGATCGACCGAGAGTTCGGCTGGTAGCATCGCCGCGCCTACTTCGACCCTCGCACCCATCACATCGGTCACACCGGCCATATCGACGACAGCGCCCGCCAGCGCGACGACGCTTGCACCGCGGGGCGTGCCGCGAGTGCTGTTGATCGGCGACTCGACGCTGCTGGCCGTCGAGCGGTACAACGGCTTCCGGGCCCTGCAGGGGTTCGAGTACGCATTCGACGCAAAGTCGTGCCGCACGCTCGGAATCCCGTCGTGTGGTGACCCGCCGTTGCCGCCCAACGCCGTTGAAACAATCGCTGCGGCCGATGGAGTGTTCGACTATCTGGTGGTGATGGCCGGCTACGACGAATGGTGGACCTCGTTCCCCGACAGCTTCGACGAGGTTGTCGAGGCAGCACGCGCAAAGGGCACTCGCAACGTCATCTGGCTCACGTATCCAGAAGGCGTCGAATACAAGCTGTTGGCAGGCGAACGTGCCGACGAAGCCTTCATCAAGAACAATCAGACCCTGCGCGACAAGGTTGCCTCGGGCGCGTACCCGGATGTGTTGCTGGCGCAGTGGTATCCGCACACACCGGGTGACAGCGGCTGGCTCACGCAGGACGGCATCCACCTGACAATCGATGGTGCGTTGGGCGTCGCCGACTACATCTCTCGGTGGGTGGCGTTCATCGAACGGCGTCCGTGCCCGATGCCGACTGTGCCGGGAGGGACGATCGAAACCATCTGTCCAAATCCCGACACCCAACCACTGATCGCCGATGTCCTCGCGCTGTACGAGACATGAAATGCTCGTTGATCCGAGGTCAGTCAGGCGACTTCAACCTCAGATAGATCGTCAGCAGTACGAGCAGCACGACGATGATGAGCAGCGTGCGGATCAGCCAGAAGATCGTGCCGACGATGAAGTTGAACAACACAACGACAACGACGGCGACGATGATGTAGCCGACGATCGTCGCCAGCACCGAGCGGGAACCGCGTGGTTCAGTCGGCATACCAGCCCTCACGTCGCAGCGCGTTCTTCGGCGGCTTGCTGAGCGAAGAACGAGACCGCTTTCGGATACTCGGGAACTTCGATCTCCCAGTGCTCGCTTCGCACCCGGCCTGGCTCTGCGCCACGCACGATCAGCCCGTCGTGCGTGTTCGGAACCGGGTTCGGCGTGCAGCGAACCGAGTCAGCCGCAGCGTAAACGGCGATGAACAACGTACGTGGCTCGTTGGAGTTGTTCGGCGTCGAGCCGTGCATCAGCCGAGTGTGCATCAGGCATGCCGAACCTGCTGGACCGGTCAGCACCACTGCCTCGCGCCGTGCCCGATCCTCGACCGATTGCTCGACCGCTCCGGTGAAGACACCGTCGTGCCACAAACCGTGCAACGGCCCGCGATGCGATCCGTCCTGCACTTCGAGCGGGCCGTTGTCGCTGGTCACATCATCGACGAACAACAGTGCCGTCACCAGGTCGCAGTTCGTATGCGGGGTGAAGCAGAAGTCTTGATGCCAACGCACCTCGGTCGTCGAGCCGGGCTGCTTGGAGTTGATCTTGTTGTGGTGGTGACGAACATCCGGGCCGATCAGATCGGCGACGGCGTCGACAACGCGACTGTTCGTCAATACCTCGTAGTACGCGTCCGATACCTCTGACGGCGCCTGTACCCGTCGCAGAGCCGGCCGATCGGTGGAGTGGCCAGGTTGCAGATCGAAACGTGGACGGCCATCCACCGTCGTGCCGTACGCGGCACTGTGTTGGCGGCTCTCGTCGACCCATATAGCCATGTCAGCCCGAAGCCTGGCCAACTGATCTGTGGTGACCGCGTCGTGCAACAACAGCCACCCGTTCTCCGCGAACTGCGCTCGCTCGTCAGACGTCAGCGTTGGCATGCTGCAACCTTACGTAGCAAAGCTTGGGTATCAACTCGACAGTTGGGCGACACTCGTGTGAACAGATGCTGCTTGGGGTATGTCGACATCGTGAGTTCACCACCTACGAGTGCTAGCCAACGGCGTCCGCGCCGCGAACATGCGGTTGTTGTGTCGGCGAGAGGCTTTGCCTTTCTCGGATTCTTCGTGATCGCGACGCTCATTGGAGTAATGGTCGTGCAGCGAGCCGCGCAAGTGTTCGCTCCTATCGGGGCTGCAGCGACGGCCGCTGTCATCGCCGCGCCGGCCTGATGTCCTGGGCGCTGGATCTGCCTGGTCCGATCTCGATCGCGGCGTGGGTGACTGGCATCGACGGTTCCGATTCTCGGTGGTGTTATGGCGTGGCTGCCGATCGTTGGGCTGGCGACGATCAATGACGTGTCTCTGCCCGCCGCGATCGTCATTGCAATGATGTGCATCGTCGGCGACCGCCTAGCTCGGGCGCGATGGGTGCATCAGGCATTGCAGGTCGGTCCGATCCTGGCAATCGTCGGAATCGGCGCCGGCCTGGCATTGATCGGCGTGTCCGGTGCGATCCTCGGTCTCCTCGTCGTCGCTCTCGTCAGCGCGCTACTGAGTCATACCGGAAGCCTTCGCGCGGCGATCACCGATCTCATCGAGGATCCTGGACTGGGCTCGTCGCCTTGGTCGTTTTCGTCATCTACCAGTCATTCGAGAACCATGTGATTCAGCCCATGATCGGCAGCCGAGTCGTGCACGTCCCACCGCTGGTGTTGCTCGTGGGCGCGTTGTTCGGTGGTGCGCTCGCGGGCTTCGTCGGAGCCCTCATTGCCGGCCCGGTACTTGAACGAGATACGCCGCGGCGACGACTATCGGATCGAGGACAGAACCGGTCACTCCCTGGAAAGCACCTGACGGAGCGCCAAAGTCAACCGATCGGCTGCGTCGGGCGTGTGGCTGGCCGCTCGCCAGGCGACGTATCCGTCGGGCCGTATCAGCGATGCCCCGGATGACCCGATGCCGTACGTTACCCAAATCGGTGCAGCGGCAGACTCGGTCGGTTGGTCCGCCAGATCGCCCTTACCGACCGTGTACGACAGCATGGTCACGCCAAGTTTGCTGGCGGCCGCGGCCGCAGCATCGGCCCACGCCCCACCATCCGGGCCTGCAATCAGCACGAAGTCGCCAACGTACAGGTCGAGCGTCGACCGCGTCTTTTCGCCAGCGCTCAACACGACGTGCGGTGCGCGTGTGCCCGGCAGTCCCATCGACCGGCGTGGATCGATGTCGGGTGCTCCGTCGTCGACATACCCCGGATCCGGGATCACCGCCGTCGACCGGTAGCGATTGAACTCGACGTGCATGTCGGGAATCGCCTCGTGCATGCCTTCGGTACCGAGGTCGGGATCCGACCGCAAGACATAGCGGTTGTAGGCCTGCTCGATCGCCTGCGCCCCGGCCGGTTGGCGCTCCTGGTCGTAGGTGTCGACCAATGCTGGTCCCGCCCTGCCATCGAGCACCAGCGCCAACTTCCAGGCGATGTTGTGAGCGTCCTGCATGCCCGTGTTGCCACCGAAGCCACCCGTTGGTGGCATCGTGTGGGCAGCGTCGCCGGCGAGAAAGATTCGGCCGCTTTGAAAGGTTGTCGCCGCCTCGGCGACGGCGCGCCACTTGTCGACATCGAGTACGTCAACCGCCAGCCCGGGATCACCGACCGCGTCGCGGACCAACTGTGCGGCCATCTCGTCGGTGACGGTGTCAGCCACGAAACGGGCACCCGGATCGTTGATGTCACCGACGGTGAAGACCACCAGGAACCCGCCGAGGCCGGTCTTCTCCAGCCGGAAGAACCCTCGCACCTGCGGGTTGTTCACATAGATCACTCCGAGGTTGCGGCCGCGCAGCGCGGCAGAGCAGTCGGCTCGGAAGTAGATCGTCACACTGCGCGACATCAACCCGTGGCCAGCCATCTTGATGCCGAGGCTCTCGCGGATCGGGCTGCGGTTGCCGTCGCACGCCACCATGTATCGCGACCGGATCAACTGCTCGCTGCCGTCATTGACGTTGCGGACCCTCGCCGTCACACCGTCGTCGTCCTGCTCGTAGCCGATCAGCTCCGTCGAATACTGGAAACGGGCGCCGAACTCGCGCGCTCGCTGCAACAGGATCGGCTCGAGCACCTGTTGCGGCATGAACAGTCGTCGCGCCGGACTGACATCTTCGACGCCGCCGTTGATGTTCGGGATGTAGTTGGCGATCTCGCGGCCTACCAGTGACTCGACCGCGTTGAGCCCGCCGTCGGGCTCGTACAGCTCGAGGGCCGCCGAGCGGACGCGATCTTCGATGCCGGCGATCCGCATCAGTTCAATTGTCCGCAGTTGGAAATAGCCTGCGCGCGGATGGATAGCGGTGCCGTGATGCTTCTCGATCGACAGAACCTCGACGCCGTGCTGGGCAAGGAACATCGCCGTTGCCAGACCGACCAGGCTTCCGCCGACCACGAGCACGGGCAGGACAGTTTCTGAGGAAGTATCTGGACGTGACATCGCTGCGGCTCCCTTGTTGAACGTGAGTTACGTTTGAGTGATTGTGATGACTGACTCCGCCCGTGTCTTTCAAGAAACTGACGTCGTTGATCACATTCGCGCAACTGACCTTCCCGGTGAGTTTCCCATCGACGAGACCCACGGCATCGCTCTGTGGCCAAAGCATCGCCTGCTCGCCGACTCGCGTGGCCTGGGTTGGCACGACGCCTACACCTCGCTGGCCACCGAGGCATCGTGGCGGCGCACGCTGCGTGCAGTGCCTCACTACTGCATCGCCTATTGCACCAACCGTGCGGCGGCGGTAACGCGCGTGATCGATGGCGAGGGTGGCACCGATTCGGTTGAGCTTCTCCCGCGGCACTTCGGGGTCGTGCCAGCCGATCGACCATCGTCATGGCGACTCACCGGCGCGCCCGACATCCAACTCGTGTACCTACGT
The DNA here is from genome assembly GCA_031408175.1 of Ilumatobacteraceae bacterium. Lineage (GTDB taxonomy): Bacteria > Actinomycetota > Acidimicrobiia > Acidimicrobiales > Ilumatobacteraceae > JAENVT01. Next base: position 6,168 of record JANOJI010000111.1, on the reverse strand, counting down.
CGCAGCATGGTGGATCAACTGGCCGAGGACCATTTCGGATTCGACAGCTCGCACCTGGATCTGATCCCAAAGCTCGGCTTCAGTGACGGCCTACTCGAACAACTCGCGCTCGCACTACTCGACACGGCCCGCAACGACACCGCCACTCCCACGGATGGCATCTACGCCGATCACCTGGGACGGATGATCGCCATGCATCTTCTGCGCAATCACTCCACGCACTCGATGTCTGCCCCGAGCACCGACAACATCGCCAGCATGAGCCGAGCACGAATGATCCACGTCCGCGATCTCATCGAGTCGGCGCTCGGCGAGAATCTGACTCTCGAACGTCTCGCAGCCGAGGCTGGTATCGCCGTGCACACATTCGCCGCAGCGTTCACTCGAGAATTCGGTGTGCCTCCATATCGCTACGTCATCCGGCGGCGGGTTGAGCGCGCCAAGTCGCTGTTACGTCACAGCGACCTACCCATCGCCCGCATTGCCTACGAGACTGGCTTCGCCAGCCAGAGCCATCTGGCTACGACCTTCAAGCGCACCGTGGGGCAGGCGCCGGGTGCATATCGACGGTCAAGTGGTGCGTGAGCTGTCGAGGGTTCAGCCGCGGAGCACCAGCGCGCCGATCTCATCGGCGGCTGCCCGCACGAGAGGCGCCAGTTTGTGCAGACGTGCTGGAGTGAGGCGCAGACTGGGTCCTTGGATGCCGACGGCTGCGTGGGCCGTCCCGTTTGGGGCGATGACGGCTGCGGCGACACCGCAAACGCCTTCGTAGCGCTCTTGAAGATTGGTCGCGAATCGCTGTTCGCGGATCGCCGTCAGCTCCTCCACCAGAGCCGCCCGCGACGTGATGGTGTGGCGGGTATAGCGCGTCACAGGGTGCAGCCCTGCCACGATTTCCTTCGGTGACCCGAGAGTGAACGCAAGCAAGACCTTGCCCATGGCCGAGGCGTGCAGGTGGATTTCGGCCCCCGTGGGATGGTCGAACCGCAATGGTTGAACCGAGGCGGCGCGCTCGATCACGACCACCTCGTCGCCGCGACGCACACCCAGGCTGGCTGACTCACCGGTGGTCGCGGCGAGCCGAGTGAGGATCGGCTGCGCCAGGTGGTAGCCGGATTGTTCGAGCGCACGCTGTCCTAGAATTGCGATCGCAAATCCAAGTCGATAGCGCTCGGATTCAGTCTCCTGCTCCATGAATCCGCCGTGACATAGCGCACGAACCAAGCGGTGCGCCGTGCTGATGTTGAGGCCGACCGCGCGGGCGATCTCAGTGATACCGAGGGACTGCGGCTCCCTGCGGAAACAGTCGAGAATGGCCAACGCCCGCTCGACGGCTTGTGTGCCCGGACGAGCCTCGACCGCCAATCGATCGGTGCCTTCGGCCATGCGCGAAGTCTGTCATACGTCCCGGCGTCACCCGCAGAACGGGTTGACGATGAACGCGGCGATGATGTCGGCGAAGAGCTCAAGCGCACGAGCCGGTCGACCGTTTGCATGATCCACTCGGCCCGGGCTTTGACCCGGGTCGTCTCGGGCGGGAAGTTTTCTGCAATAGCCGCCTGGATCTCCGCGCGTCGACGACACGCCCCCCGCCAGGTCGCTTCAACCCTCGCGATCTGCGCCGACCGCGTGGAACCCCCAGTGGGATGTGGCGTGTCGCGGAATGGCCGACCGCACGCGCCGTCGGGCGTGCAGCCGCCGCCGCAGCGCGAGCAACTCCTCGGCCAGCCGGGTCTTGCCGACTCCGGCCGAACCGGCCAAAAGGGCACCACCCGACGTGCCCGACCGGTACCAGTCGCCCAGCCGGTCGAGTTGTGCGCTCCGGGCAGTATGCGGCCACCGGGCGACCATGAGCCCGAGCGTAAGCCAATGAGCCGCGTTGAGGGCGGCGCGGTGGAGCCAGAAAGGCTATGGCACCGCGCTGTACCCCATGATCGCCTTCGTCTCGAGAAACTCTTCCATCCCGAACTCGCCCCACTCGCGGCCGTTACCCGACTGCTTGTACCCACCGAATGGTGCGTTGAGATCACCGCGGGCGCCGTTGAGGTGCACGTTGCCCGTTCGTATGCGGCGGGCCATTGCCCGGGCCCGATCACTGTCGCCGGAGATGTACCCGGACAGTCCGTACGCGCTGTCGTTGGCGATGCGCACTGCGTCGTCGTCGTCGTCATAGCCGATCATCACGAGGACGGGACCGAACACTTCCTCGCGCGCGATCGTCATGTCGTTGGAAACGTGCGAGAAGACGGTGGGCTTCACGAAGTACCCGGTCTCCAGGCCGTCCGGCTTGCCGGGACCACCGACCTCGAGCTTGGCGCCCTCGGAGATCCCCTTCTCAATCAACTGTTGGATTCGGTTGTACTGCACCTCCGACACCACCGGACCGATCTTGCTGGTGTCGTCCTTGGGGTCGCCCACGACGATGTCCTTCGAGGCGGCGACCGCGATGGCGGCGGCCTCGTCCATGCGTGCCGCAGGCACGAGCATGCGCGACGGCGCGCTGCACGACTGACCAGAGTTGTTGCACATCGTGGCTAGGTCGCGGGCGATGACCGTCGCGAAATCGGCGTCGTCGAGCACGATGTTCGCCGACTTGCCACCCAGTTCTTGCGCCACGCGCTTGACCGTCGGGGCCGCGGCACGAGCAACCTCGACACCGGCGCGAGTCGAGCCGGTGAACGACACCATGTCGACGTCGGGATGCGACGACAGCGGCGAGCCGACGTTGACACCGTCGCCGTTGACGAGGTTGAATACGCCGGCCGGCACGCCCGCCTCGTCGAGAATCTCGGCGAACAGGATCGCGTTCAACGGGGCGACCTCTGACGGCTTCAACACCATCGTGCATCCGGCTGCGAGGGCCGGCGCAACTTTGCAGGCGATCTGATTGAGCGGCCAGTTCCATGGGGTGATCAGCGCGCACACACCGATCGGCTCGCGCACGACCAACGTGGTGCCCATCTCCTTCTCGAATTCGAAATCGGCGAGCACCTTTCGTGCAGTCGCGAAATGTCCCACGCCGGCCGTGGCCTGCGCACGCTGCGCCATCCAGACGGGCGCACCCACCTCCAGGCTGATGAGGTCACCCATCTCGGTGATGCGCGACTTGTAGACCTCGATGATTCGGTCGAGCAGCGCCAGGCGCTCGTCGCGGGTCGTCGACGAGAAGGATTCGAACGCAGCTTTCGCCGCAGCGACGGCGGCGTCGACATCGTCGGAACCACCCATCGCAATCGAGTCGATCACTTCCTCCGTAGCCGGGTTGATGACATCGAGCGTGTCGTCGGTCAGTGGCTCGACCCACTGTCCGTTGATGTAGAACTGCCTGGCGTGGTCCACGGGCTTCTCCCTGCTTCGAATCTGAGATGGACACTATGTCGGCGAGCGACGGACAAGCCAGATGACGGCCGATTACCATCGCTCGAGTGCGGCGCGCCGTTTGTGGAGTGATTCTTGGGTTGGTTGCCGGCTGCGGCTCGTCGTCGCCGGAAAATACGCTGCCGACAGGGGTGACCATTGCGCAACCATCGGCAACATCTGATCCAAGTTCGACCGCGGCGGTCACCGTCGACGCGACCACCGGCGTTGCCAGCACAGCGACGACTACCTTCACCCCTGCGACAACACCACCAGTCTCCAACGAGCGCGCGAAGCTGCCGGAGCCAGAAGCCGCGTGCGGTCGACTCGGTGCGGCGGCGACACTGATCAGCCCCTCGGCCCAGGGGCAGAAATCACCGAGTCTCGTGGCTGAGGCGGGCGGCGATGGTTCCACATGCACGATGACATGGGATGAGCCGGATGACTCGTCGCTGACAGCTCATGTGCTCGTCTCGTCGAGAGCGAAGATGTTCACGGAGCTCCAGGATGGGGGCTACGTCTGCGACCCGACACCGGTCGCCGTTGGGGGCTGGCCATCCGCCGCCCATTGCAGCGCAGCAGACCCCGACGGTCTACACAGTCTGATCCGCCTCGACAACGGCAGCGAGGCAATCAGCTTGTCGTTCTGGGGTGTCTCCAACCGCGGCGTCGATGGTCAGGTTCTGATCGCCGCCTTGCTGGTCGTGCTCGGTCCACCGGGTGAGGTCATCGTCGGCGCTCCACCCGCTAGTTCGTCCTCACTCGCACCGGCGCCAACCAACGATTCATCGGGTGGGCCGCTGCCGTCCAAGGTGTGGGACGGGAAGTACGCAACCGAGCCTGGATCGGGGCCACTGCGTATCGGCGACATGGGACAGCGTGTTGCGACGCTGCAGCGGGCGCTGGGGCTCAACGGGCTGCTCGATCCCCCGTACGACGGGTACTTCGGTCCCGATACCGAAGCCGCCCTCGTCAAGTTCCAGCAGGAGAAGGGCCTCCCGGACAACGGGATTGCCAGCGAAGCGGTGTTACAGGCGCTCCAACTCGACTGAGCAGGACCGACAGGAGCGCCCGATCGCCTTGGGCGATGGAAGTGTTCGAGACGAGGCTCCCCGGCAGCGGTATTCGGTACGAGTTCACCAGCTTGGCAAAGGATCATCTCGGTGTCGTCGTGCGCCGCGATGGACGCCGCGAACTCCTGCTGTACGACGTGGACGACCCAGATTCATGTCGCACGTCGATCGAGCTGACGAGCGAGGAGTCAGCAGTCCTCGTCGAACTGATGGGCGGCTCCAAAGTCACGGAACGCATCGGCGATCTGCGACATGAGGTCGAGGGCCTCTCGATCGAATGGGTCACCATGTCGCCATCCGGTGGTCTCACCGGGCACGCCATCGGTGACGGCGCCATCCGCACCAAGACAGGCGCCTCTGTGGTTGCCGTGATACGGGACGGCATCTCGTTTCCCGGGCCTGGCCCCGCATTCGTGTTCGAGCCTGGCGATGTTGCGCTGGTCACCGGGTCTGTCGACGGCGTGCAAGCCGCGGCACGTCTGCTGGCTGGCTGAGCAGCACGAGGCCTCTTGTCCGCCGCATCGGTGGTCGCCGCATCGAAGCAGCGGCGTCGTGCTCATCGAGTTGGGAGCCGTGCTGCTCGTGCTGGCCGTGCTCGGCCGGATAGCCGCGCGCTTCGGCTTGCCCTCGATCCCGTTGTACTTGGTGGCGGGACTGTTGATGGGCGAAGGCAGCGCGGTGGCACTCGATGCCAGCTCCGGTTTCATTCGAGTGGGCGCCGACATCGGAGTGGTGTTGCTGCTGCTGCTCCTCGGCTTGGAGTATCAGCCGGAGGAACTGACGTCCGGTCTGCGAGCCAACTGGATGGCAGGGCTGGTCGACTTGGTGACCAGCTTCACGCCCGGTTGGCTGGTGGGCGTGATGCTCGGGTGGAGCCAACCAGCCGCGGTGCTGCTCGGCGGGGTCACCTACATCTCATCGTCCGGAATCATCGCCAAAATGCTCTCCGACCTCGACCGCCTTGGTAACCGCGAAACGCCGGTCGTTCTGGCCATCTTGGTGATCGAAGACAGCGTGATGGCGGTGTTCCTGCCACTCACCGGCGTGTTGCTGCGGCCGGGCTCGCCGAAGAGGTGCAGGTGTCGGCTGCCGTGGGCGCGTTCCTGCTCGGCGTGATGCTGTCGGGACAGATCGCCGAGCGGGGCCGCGAGTTGCTCGCCCCCATCCGCGACGTATTCGGTGGTGTGTTCTTTGTGTTCTTCGGTCTGCAGATCGACCCGGCCACGCTGGCGCCGGCCCTTGGCCCTGCGCTCGTACTGGCGGTGCTCACGGCGGCGAGCAAGCTCGGTACCGGATGGTGGGCAGCTCGGCGCGCCGGCATCGGTGTTCCCGGCCGGAAGCGCGCCGCCGTGTCGCTCGTGCCGCGCGGCGAGTTCTCGATCGTGATCGCAGGCCTCGGAGTGTCAGTCGGTTGGAGCCCGACCTGGGTTCAACGGCAGCCACCTACGTGTTGATCATGGCGATCGCTGGTTCAGTCGGAATGCGGTTCATCGACGGGCGACCCCGCAGAAGCCGAGCACCCGGCGTGACGCGTCGGGGTTGGAATCACCGATACCACACAGCATCCGATGCTCGGAGCAGGCCCCGCATCGCCGATTTGATCGATGCGATCGCCCTGCGCTGCTGACGCAGGTCATCCGACACAGCATCGTTGAGTCCCACGAATACGACGTCCATAAACGCTGCTACCTCCGCACGGCGGGGCTCGGCGATTTCTCCGGTGGCGATGCCGACCTCG
>JANOJI010000616.1:0-6711 GCA_031408175.1 Ilumatobacteraceae bacterium | reverse complement strand
GCGCCACCCGCCCAGCAGGCCTTGGCCTTGCCGATCGTCTCGCCTGTGGCCGGACGACAGTTCGACGTTTGCGGCTTGGAGAGCAAGCCGAGATCGACAAGCACCTTGCTGGCATCGACACCTGCGAACTGTGGAGCAAATCCGTGATCCGACGAGACAAACGTCGTCAGATCGGAACGCTTTTCGAGGTGGCGCTGAGCGCGGCGCATGGTCGCGTCGGAGCCGCTGTAGGCGCGGCGGATGAAGCCTTCGCGTTGCCTGGCGCGGCCGTCGGGCGTGCCATTGACTTCGACATCGTCGTAGGCAGGGTTGGCGGCGCCGCTGGGAAGTGTCTTGGTGACCAGACCCAGGAACTGGTGCTGGAACTCGTCCGTCACCGGGTAACCAACCAGCGCCAGATCGGGCTGGTAGGTCTTCAGCACGTAGTCGATGATCGGGTGGTACGACTTCTCCCAATAGAGGCCCTGTTCGACGTACGTCTCTTCGCTGACAATGCCGGCTTCGAGCACGGCGAAGTCGCCCGCCTGCGACGAGGGGAATGTGACTGCGACGTACTCGTCGAATTCGGTGAACCCGGGCTCACCCGGCCAGGTCGGCCACGTTGCGATCGCTCGGGTGACCGAGGTGTGGAACAGCCTGACCTGGCTGAGATCCTTCGACAAGCGCTCGACCTTCACCAGCATCGCCGCAGTTTTGCCCGCCAGGGCTCCACCGTTGACGATCACCTTGACGTCGGCCAACTGCCCCTCGCGGAGGTCGGCGACCTTGTTGGCACCGTCCTTGGTCGGTGAGAAAAGCACGCGGTTGTAGTTCGTGCGATGGTCGTTGGAGGAGTCATAGATGTAGGCGTTGAGGCCGTACTTGTCGACACCGAAGTCGAGAACTCGCAAGCGCATCTCCCGCGCGGGGCTGTACGAAGCGGGCACGTTTGTCCAACCCAACGCCGGAGCCGGAGCCGCCTGCGGGAAGGCAGCCTGACCCGCAAACCCGGCCGGGTGGTCGTACTGCAATCCGAACGCCGTGACGAAGTTGGCGAGGTCGGTCGGCGACACGTAGTTGGTGGCGATGCCACGACCCGACAAGAAGCTGCGGAAGTCGAGTGTCGGACCCTGGATGGCGCCGCCCCGGCCACCCGCCCACTCGATCTGGGCCACTTTCAATCCGCCCCGTTCCGCTGATTGGGCGATGGTCTCGGCCTGCAGCACACCGGCATCGAACGCCGAGGTGCGGTTTCCGAACGGCTGACCGTTGATGTGGAAGGTGTTGTTGGTCGAGCCGGTCACCGATGGCCATGCACCGGTGGCCAGCGTGAACCATCCGGCGCCGGTGTTCGGCGGAGCCTGCGTGAGCAACCCGTTGTCAGCGGCTTTCACGCCCTTGCGCAGCAAGTCGCGGAAGCCTGGAGTCGATCCTTGCTTCGCATACTTCTCGACCAGATCTTGACGGAGGCCATCGGAGGCGAAGAACAGCACGCTCGAACGATCGTCATCGTCATTCCGTGCGTCGGCCGTACGGCCTGCCGGAACCGCAATGATTGTCAGGAGCATCAGCAGCGCAGCGAGCACCCCTGAACGACGAGGACGGCGAACCATGGCTCGCCCCCTCCGGATCGATGTGACGGACACGATCACGGCAGTACCTCCAAAATTGGGCTCGGTGCTCACGGTAGACCCGCCCAAAGCGCTCCGTCCAGACGAGAGGCTGCCGACACGGTAAGAAGTAACCGTGACTTCGGATCCTCTCCTCCAACCGTTCACCCTCAAGCAACTTCGGCTGCGAAATCGGGTGTTCTCGTCGTCACATGAGCCGGCATACAGCGAAGACGGCATGCCGAAGGATCGCTACCGGCTGTATCACGTCGAGAAGGCCAAGGGTGGTCTGGCGATGACCATGACGGCAGGTACAGCAATCGTGTCGCCCGACAGTCCACCGGCGTTCGGCAACCTGCATGCCTACGACGATGCGATCGTGCCGTGGATCCAGGCAATGACCGACGGCATTCACGAGCACGGCGCGGCTGCCATGATCCAGATCAGCCACCTCGGCCGCCGCACCGGCTGGGGGCAGGACGACTGGTTGCCGGTGGTTGCCCCGTCGGCGTTGCGCGAGCCGGCCCACCGCTCCCATCCGAAGGTTGCCGAGCAGTGGGACATCGACCGCATCGTCGGGCACTTCGCAGATGCCGCTGAACGGATGAAGGCCGGTGGCATGGATGGCATCGAGATCGAGGCCTACGGCCATCTGTTCGACCAGTTCTGGTCGCCGGCTACCAACAAGCGCAACGACGAGTACGGCGGCTCGCTCGACAACCGGCTGCGCTTCCCGCTCGGTGTACTGCGTGCCATCCGCGAGCGAGTCGGTCCGGACTACATCGTCGGCATACGGATGGCCGTCGACGAACGGCGCGACGACGGTATCGACGCACTGGCCGGCCTCGAGATCTTGCGTCGCCTGACGGGCGAGCGACTGATCGATTTCGTCAACGTCATCCGCGGCAGCATCGTCAACGACGCGGTGCTGTCCGAAGTGATCCCCATTCACGGCATGGCATCGGCGCCACACCTCGACTTCGCCGGAATGGTTCGCTCCGAAATCGGGCTGCCGGTGCTGCACGCTTCGAAGGTCGACGATGTGGCCACAGCCCGCCACGCGATCAGAGAAGGCTTGGTCGACATGGTCGGCATGACACGCGCCCAGATGGCCGAGCCCCACCTCGTCCGCAAGATCGAGTTGGGCGTCGAGCACACCATCAGGCCGTGTGTCGGGGCGACGTACTGCCTCGACCGCATCTACCAGGCAGGCGAGGCGCTGTGCATCCACAATGCGGCGACCGGTCGCGAGCTCACGATGCCGCATGACATACGCCAATCCTCACAACCCAGACGTGTCGTGATCATCGGTGGCGGCCCCGGCGGTCTCGAGGCTGCTCGAGTGAGCGCCGAACGCGGCCACGATGTGGTGCTGCTCGAAGCCATGCCATGGACTGGGGGGCAGATCCGGTTGGCGGCACGCAACCCGAGGCGCAAAGACCTGCTGGGGATCGTCGAGTGGCGGGACAGTGAGTTGGCGCGATTGGGCGTCGACGTTCGAGTCGACACCTACGCCGATGAACACATGGTCGGCGACCTCCAACCCGATGTCGTGATCGTCGCCACCGGTGGCCTCCCACAATTCCCCGAACTCGAGGCCGGGGCCGAACTGGCTGTGTCCGCCTGGGATGTGGTCGGCGGTGACGCTCGCCTCAGCGGCGACGTGTTGTTGTACGACGATGACGGCACGCACTCGGCGATGACCACCGCCGAGTTGCTTGCGCGATCGGGCGCCCGGCTCGAGATCGTGACGCCCGAGCGCACGGTCGGCGTCGATGTCGGCGGCTTGAACATGGTGCCGTATGCCCGAGCGTTCAACGAGACCGACACACGCATCACGCTGAACCAGCGAGTGCGTTCTGTTCGCCGTGACGGTGGCCGCCTGATCGTCGAGATCGGCAGTGACCACTCACCCGTCCGCCACACGCGCATCGTCGATGCTGTCGTTGTCGATCACGGTGTGTTGGCCAACGACGAGCTGTACCACGCGCTGGTGAAAGGGTCATGCAACGGAGGCGAGGTCGACTATCAAGCCCTCGTCGCGGGCAATGCGCAGCCCATCTCGGGCGACGGATATCAACTGTTCCGTATCGGCGACGCGGTCGCCGGCCGCAACATCCACGCCGCGGTCTACGACGCCCTCCGGCTGTGCAAAGACCTGTGACCGCCTATCGCACCGCTCTGGTGACAGGGGCGTCGGGTGGAATCGGCCAGGCCATCGTCTCCGAGCTTGTGCGTATGGGATTGCACGTGCACGCGCTAGCGCTTGCCGACCATGCGCTCGACACGATGCGACAACTCGACAGCGTCACGGTGCACGGAGTCGACGTGCGCGACACCGCCGCGCTGACAGATGTCCTGACGGGCCTCGATGTCGACGTCCTCGTCAACAACGCCGGCATCATCGGCGATCTGAAGCCTGTGCAGCAGTCCGACTCAGCGGTTGCCGACGCGTTGATCGATGTCAACCTGCGCGCCGCAGTACACACAACGTTGGCACTCCTGCCCGGCATGGTGCAGCGCAACCTGGGGCACATCGTCTTCACGGGGTCGATCGCCGCCACCCGTCCGACCGCTAACACGGCGGTGTACTCGGCCACCAAGGCGGCTCTCAACGCATTCGCCGATGGATTGCGAATCGACCTGCACGGCGCGGCGGTGCGCGTCACCGTGCTGGCTCCCGGGAGGGTCGAAACCAGCCTGTACGACCAGGCCATGGGCGGGCACGACGTCGCCGTCGCCCGCCTGTACTCTGGTGCATCCGCGATCCAGCCAGCCGAGGTTGCCTCCCTGGTCAGCATGGCGTTGACGGTGCCGGCGCACGTCGATGTGACCCGTATCGAGGTGGTGCCGACGATGCAAGTGTTTGGTGGCAGCACCATCGCCGAGATCGAGTAGCATTCCGCATTGTGGGCTGGTTCCATAGCGTGGAACTCGTCTGAACTCGGACTGACAAAGGAGTCAACCAGTGGCGTTCCCCTCTGACCTCGACATCGCCCGCGCCGCCACGGCGGCACCCCTCACCGAGATCGCCGCGCAGATGGGCATCGGACCGCACCTGCTCGAAGCCCACGGCGACGATCTGGCCAAGATCAGGCTCGAGGCCATCGACGAGCTGGCCGATCGTCCGAAGGCGAGGTACGTGGTCGTCACGGCGATCACGCCAACCCCGCTCGGCGAGGGCAAGACCACCACCACGGTCGGCCTCGGCATGGCGATGAAGCTCATCGGCAAGCGAGCCACGCTCAGCCTGCGTCAACCGTCGATGGGCCCGACCTTCGGCATCAAGGGTGGCGCTGCCGGCGGCGGGTACAGCCAGGTGATCCCGATGGAGCTGCTCAACCTGCACCTCACCGGCGACTTCCATGCCGTCACCGCTGCCCACAATCTGCTTTCGGCGATGGTCGACAATCACCTCCACCAGGGCAACGAGCTCGACCTCGACATCCACAACATCACCTGGCGGCGCGTCCTCGACGTCAACGACCGGGCACTGCGCAACATCATCGTCGGCCTCGGCGGCAAGGCCGACGGCGTCACCCGCCAGACCGGTTTCGATATCACTGCAGCATCCGAGGTGATGGCCATCTGGGCGCTGTCGACATCGGCCGCCGATCTACGACAGCGTCTCGGGCGGATCGTCGTCGGCTACAACCGTTCCGGCGAACCGGTGACCGCCGAGCAGTTGAAGGGCGCCGGCTCGATGGCCGTCATCATGCGCGAGGCGCTGAAGCCCAACCTGCTGCAGACCCTCGAGCACACACCCGTGATCGTTCATGCCGGCCCGTTCGGCAACATCGCCCACGGAAACTCGTCGATCATCGGCGACCTCATCGGCATCCACAGCGGCGACTACCTGATCACCGAGGCGGGCTTCGGAGCAGACATGGGCGCCGAACGATTCTTCAACATCAAATGTCGTACCTCGGGCATGGTGCCAGACGCAGCCGTGCTGGTGGCCACGGTGAGAGCGTTGAAAGCCCACAGCGGCAAGTTCAAGATCGTCGCCGGCAAGCCGCTGCCGCCGGAACTGTTGGCCGAGAACCCCGACGACGTACGCGCCGGCGCCGCCAACCTGATCAAGCAGATCGAGAACGTCAAGGTGCACGGTGTGTCGCCGGTCGTTGCCATCAACGCGTTCCCCACCGACTTCGACAGCGAGCACCAGGCGATCCGAGAGATTGCCGAATCGGTCGGCGCTCGTGTCGCTGTGAGCACGCATTTCTCCGATGGCGGCAAGGGTGCCACCGACCTTGCCCAGGCCGTGGTCGAAGCGTGCGACGAGCCGAGCACCTTCACGTTCTGCTACCCGCTCGAGGCCAGCCTCAAGGAGAAGATCGAGTCGATCGCCACCAAGATCTACGGCGCAGCCAACGTGACATACTCGCCGGCAGCCAACACCCAGTTGGCCCGCTATGAGAAGAACGGCTTCGGCGGGCTCCCAGTGTGCATTGCCAAGACCCATCTGTCGATCAGCGGTGACGCCTCGCTGAAGGGTGCACCCACTGGGCATACCTTGAACGTTCGCGAGGTCCGGGCATCGGTCGGCGCCGGATTCATCTACCCGATCTGCGGCGACATGACCACCATGCCCGGCCTCGGTTCGGCGCCTGCCGCATCGATCATCGACTTCGACGAGCACGGAGAGATCGTCGGCCTGTCATGAGCGTGATCTCGTGAGCGCAATCTTGATGGATGGGGCGCGGCTTCGCGACGACATCGTCGCCGAACTGCGCGCCGAGATCGAGGCAGCGGGTTCGCCACCCGTTTGCCTGGCGACCGTTCTGGTCGGCGACGACAAGCCCAGCCAGATCTACGTGCGCAGCAAGCAGAAGAAGGCCACCGAGGCCGGCATGCAGTCACGGCACGTGGCGATCGATGGCAATGTCGGCCAAGCGGAATTGGAGGACACCGTTGCTGCTCTGGCAGCCGACACGGCAGTGCACGGCATCCTGTGCCAACTCCCGCTGCCGGGCGACCTCGATCCCGAGCCGCTGCTGCGATTGATCCCGGCCGAGAAGGATGTCGACGGGTTGACCGAGGCGTCGATGGGCCGCCTCGTGCGCGGTCAGCCGGGCCATGTCGGATGCACCCCGCTTGGCGTGATGCGCCTCTTGCAGCG
>JANOJI010000644.1:0-2500 GCA_031408175.1 Ilumatobacteraceae bacterium | reverse complement strand
TGCCGCGAACGACCGACTTGCCTCGTCCTTGGTGGATCCTGGAGGCCCGACGAAGAGGTAGGCGTGGACCGGATCCTTGGCCGCATGCGACAGCCTGCCGATGGCCTGGGTCTGGCCGACGACGTCACTCCACACCGATGCACTCATAGCTGCAGCCGCTCGGCAACTGCTCGGCGGATGTTGGCGCCGACATCTTCCATGCCGGCCGCGCCGTCGATGACCACCCAGTGCTGCGGGTCGGCGGCGGCCATTTCCCTGAATCCCTCGCGAACGCGCGCGTGGAAGTCGTCGTCCTCGCGCTCGAAGCGATCAAGTTGGCGACCACGCATGCGCCGTTCGAGCACATCGGTCGGTGTGTCGATCAGGACGACCAGATCGGGCCACCACGAGTGCAAAGCCCACTCATTGATCTGGCGAATCTCGGCCATCGGCAGACACCGGCCGTATCCCTGGTAGGCGAGCGTCGAATACACGCTGCGATCGCTGACGACGTGACGTCCCGCGGCAAGCGCCGGGGCCACGACCTCGTCGATGTGTTGGGCGCGATCGGCAGAGATCAATAGCGCCTCGGCTCGATGCGAGAGATGGGTCAGCGAGGTGTCGTGCAGGATGGCACGGATGCGCGCGCCGATGTCGGTGCCGCCCGTCTCGCGGGTCAGAACGGCATCGAGGTACGTCGCCAGCCGGGCGGCGTGCGTGCTCTTCCCCGTGCCCTCGGCACCCTCGAGGGCGATGTAGCGACCCGTACTCATACTCGGCGCACCATATCGAGCCGGATGGGTTAGGCTGTGTTTGAGAAATAGATCTCGAATGCTGAGAATCGGTCAAGTGCGATGTGGATGACGGTGACGGTCGCTGCGGCGATCTTTCAAACCTGGCGAACGGCGATGCAGCAACGGCTGCGCGCCTTGCTGTCGGTCAGCGGCGCCGGCTTCGTCCGCTATGTGTGGGGCGCCCCGATCGCCTTTGCGGCCGTGGCCGTGTTGGCGATCAGTGGTCAGCGGTTGCCGACTCCACCGATGCGGTTCTGGCCGCTGATCGCGGGAGGTGGTGTTGCCCAGATCGTGGCGACGATCCTGTTGATCAGCGCCTTCGACGCCCGCGGCTTTGCGGTCGGCACGGTCTATTCGAAGACCGAGGTGGTGCAGGTCGCCGTGTTCTCCGCGGTGCTGCTCGACGAGACACTTCGCCCGCTCGGCTGGCTGGCGACCGTCTTGTGCATGGCCGGTGTGGTGCTGCTCGCCGGCGGTCGTGCCATGTTGCGCCATCCCGACCGTGCCGCCGTGCTCGGCCTCCTCGCCGGCACGGGATTTGGGCTCGCGGCCATAGGAATACGCGCTGCCTCGCAGTCGCTCGGTGACTCACCTGCATTGGTGCGGGCCATCGTCTCGTTAGCGGTGATGAACACGATGCAAACGGTGATCCACGGCGGGTACCTAGCGGTGCGCGAGCGCGAGCAGATCGGGCTGGCCTTCCATCATTGGCGGTCGAGCTCGGTCGTCGGCGTGCTCAGCGTGTGCGGCTCGGCGTGTTGGGCGTGGGCCTTCTCGCTGCAGAATGCCGCCAAAGTTCGAACGTTCGGGCAGGTCGAGTTGTTGTTCACGTTCGCCGTTGCCCACTGGTGGCTCCACGAGCGGCACACCCATCGCGAGTACGCCGGGGCAGGGCTGGTCCTGGCGGGCGTGCTCGGTGTGATGCTCGCCGGCTGAACGGCCGCTACGTGCTTGCCTTCTTGGCGGCGGCTTTGCGTGGGGCCGCCTTCTTCTTCGTCGCGGCCTTCTTGGTGGCCCTGGCCTTCTTCGCCGGGGCACCACCGCGTTCGATGATGGCCTCACGGCGAACGGCCAGCAGCTCGTAGGCGCGCTCGGGCGGCATGGCCTCGAGCCGGTCGCCCTTGGAGAGCGATGCATTGGTCTCGCCGTCGGTCACGTACACACCGAACTTGCCGTCCTTGGCAACGACGGGCTTGCCGCTGGCCGGATCATTTCCGAACTCGCGCAACGGACCCTTGGCGGCCATGTTGGTGGCGCCACCGCGGCGGAACACCTTCGGCTGCGAGAAGATCGTCAGGGCGTCGTCAAGGGTGATGGTCAGCAGCTGCTCTTCGTTGGTGATGTTGCGAAAGTCCTTGCCCTTCTGCACATACGGTCCGTAGCGGCCGTTGTTGGCGGTGATCGTCTCACCATCGCTCGGGTCGACGCCCAGCGTTCGTGGCAGCTGCAGCAATTCTTCCGCCTCGTCGACGGTCAGCCGCTCGAGCACCATGGTTTTGAACAGGCTGGCCATTCTCGGTTTCTCCAACCCAGGCGGCAGATTGTCGGGCGAGCCCCACTGCACGTATGGGCCGTAGCGGCCGTTCTTGGCGAAGACCGGATACCCGTCGAGTTCGCCGATCGGCTCGTCGCTCTTCGGCATCGCCAGCAGCTTCAGGGCCATCTCGACAGTCAACTCGTCGGGTGTGAGGTCGTCGGGCACGCTGGCAGTGTCATCGCCGCGCTTC
>JANOJI010000643.1:0-3593 GCA_031408175.1 Ilumatobacteraceae bacterium | reverse complement strand
CGGCCGTATCGCAGCGCCCCCAAGGCGCCGTTCATGACCTCGACGCTGCAGCAGGAGGGCGGTCGCAAACTGCGGCTCAGCGCGTCGCAGGTCATGCGCGTTGCCCAAGGCTTGTACGAGCGCGGCTACATCACCTACATGCGAACCGACAACGTCACGCTCAGTGCCGAGGCGTTGTCGGCAGTGCGCGCCGAGGTGAAGCGCGGCTACGGCGACAAGTTCCTCTCACCAGCACCTCGGCAGTTCGCGTCGAAGATCAAGAATGCCCAGGAGGCGCACGAGGCCATCCGCCCATCGACGCCGCTGCGCAGTCCCGACTCGCTCGCTGCCGAGTTGAATGGCCAAGAGCTATCGATGTACCGAATGATCTGGCAGCGCACGCTGGCATCCCAGATGGCCGACGCCACCGGCGTCACCGTGACGGTTCGCCTGGGCGCCTCTGCCGCCGATCCGGCTCGCGACAGTTCGGCCACCGATTGCGTGTTCGCAGCCAGCGGTACGACCATAAGTTTTGCGGGCTATCGACAGGTGTACGTCGAATCGGTCGACGACAGTGAGGCCGGCGACGGCGAGCGCGAAGCCCTGCTTCCGCCGCTCACCGTCGGTGCAGTCGTCGCAGTCGAGTCGTTGACACCCAACGGCCACACCACGTCGCCTCCGGCCCGCTACACCGAGGCGTCACTGGTGAAGCGGCTCGAAGAGCTCGGCATCGGCCGGCCGTCGACATGGGCTTCGATCATCCAGACCGTGCAGGACCGCGGCTACGTATGGAAGAAGGGGCAGGCCCTCGTGCCGACCTGGACCGCGTTCGCCGTCGTCGGGTTGATGGAGAAGCACTTCGGCGAGTTGGTCGACTACGCATTCACGGCACGCATCGAAGAAGACCTCGACTCGATCGCCCGCAACGAACGCCAGAAGCAGGACTGGTTGCAGCACTTCTACTTCGGCGACGAGGCAGACAGCCTGCCCGGTCTGAAGCGGCTGGTCGAGGAGAACCTCGACGAGATCGACGCCGCAGAGATCAACACGTTCCCCATCGGCAACGACCCCGACGGCCACGAGATCGTCGTCAAGCCCGGCAAGTACGGGCCCTATGTGAAGCGCGGCGATGACACTGCCAGCGTGCCCGACGACCTCACACCCGACGAGTTGACTGTCGAGATGGCCCTGAAGCTGCTGGCGATGCCGAAGAGCGACGAGCCGATCGGCGAACTCGGCGGGTATCCGGTCTTCGCCAAGAACGGCCGCTACGGCCCCTACGTGCAGTGGGGCTCGCCCGACAATCTCCCGCCTGGGTTGGAGAAACCGAGAATGGCCAGCCTGTTCAAAACCATGGTGCTCGAGCGGCTGACCGTCGACGAGGCGGAGGAGTTGCTGCAGCTGCCACGAACGCTGGGCGTCGACCCGAGCGATGGTGAGACGATCACCGCCAACAACGGCCGCTACGGACCGTATGTGCAGAAGGGCAAGGACTTCCGCAACATCACCAACGAAGAACAGCTGCTGACCATCACCCTCGACGACGCCCTGACGATCTTCTCGCAGCCGAAGGTGTTCCGCCGCGGTGGCGCCACCAACATGGCTGCCAAGGGCCCGCTGCGCGAGTTCGGAAATGACCCGGCGAGCGGCAAGCCCGTCGTTGCCAAGGACGGCAAGTTCGGTGTGTACGTGACGGACGGCGAGACCAATGCGTCGCTCTCCAAGGGCGATCGTCTCGAGGCCATGCCACCCGAGCGCGCGTACGAGCTGCTGGCGGTACGCCGCGAGGCCATCATCGAACGCGGTGGTGCCCCGGCCAAGAAGGCCAGGGCCACCAAGAAGGCGGCGACGAAGAAGGCGGCCCCGCGCAAAGCCGCCGCCAAGAAAGCAAGCACGTAGCGACGATCAGCCAGCGAGCATCACGCCGAGCACGCCCACCAGAACCAGCCCTGCACCGGCGTACTCACGCCGGGTATGCCGCTCGTGGAGCCACCAGTGCGCAACGGCGAAGGTGAACAGCAACTCGACCTGCCCGAACGTTCGGACCTTGGCGGCGTTCTGCAGCGAGAAGGCCCACGCCCAACACGCCGAGCCGCACACGCTGAGCACGCCGATGACCGAGCTCGACCGCCAATGGTGGAAGGCGAGGCCGATCTGCTCGCGCTCGCGCACCGCCAGGTACCCGCCGTGGATCACCGTTTGCATCGTGTTCATCACTGCCAGCGAGACGATGGCCCGCACCAACGCCGGTGAGTCACCAAGCGATTGCGAGGCGGCGCGTATGCCAATGGCAGCGAGCCCGAACCCTGTGCCGGCGAGGAGCCCGAGCACGGCGGCGCGGTCGGGATGGCGCAACAAGGCACGACCTCCGGCGAGCAGCACCACACCTGCCATGCACACGACGGTCGCCAACCAGCCGAGCGGGCGAAGTGTCTCGTCGAGCAGTACGGCGGAGAACACGGCGACCTGCACCACCTCGGTCTTCGAATAGACCGTGCCGACCGCGAAACCACGGGCATCGAAGGCGCTGATCAACAGGAGGGTCGCCACGATCTGGGCCACACCATCTCCCGCGATCAGCGGCCAGAATCGCGCAGGTGGAGTCGGCAGCCGCTGACCACTGATAGCCAACACGGCCACGGCCGCAAAGGCGATCGGGGCGCCCCACACATAGCGGACGAAGCCGGCGCCGCTGACCGACAGCAGGGCGCGCAGCCGTTGCTGCATGGCCGTTCGCCAGGTTTGAAAGATCGCCGCAGCGACCGTCACCGTCATCCACATCGCACTCTGTCGATTCTCACTATTCGAGATACACTTCTCAAACACAGCCTAACCCATCCGGCTCGATATGGTGCGCCGAGTATGAGTACGGGTCGCTACATCGCCCTCGAGGGTGCCGAGGGCACAGGGAAGAGCACGCACGCCGCCCGGCTGGCGACGTACCTCGATGCCGTGCTGACCCGCGAGACGGGCGGCACCGACATCGGCGCGCGCATCCGTGCCATCCTGCACGACACCTCGCTGACCCATCTCTCGCATCGAGCCGAGGCGCTCCTGATCGCTGCCGATCGCGCCCAACACATCGACGAGGTCGTCGCCCCTGCACTCGCCGCAGGACGTCACGTCGTCAGCGATCGCAGCGTGTATTCGACGCTCGCCTATCAGGGATACGGCCGCTGCCTGCCGATGGCCGAGATCCGCCAGATCAATCAGTGGGCAGTGCATTCGTGGTGGCCAGATCTGGTCGTACTGATCGACACACCGACCGATGTGCTCGAACGGCGCATGCGTGGGCGCCAACTCGATCGCTTCGAACGCGAGGACGACGACTTCCACGCCCGTGTTCGCGAGGGTTTCCGTGAGATGGCCGCCGCCGACCCACAGCACTGGGTGGTCATCGACGGCGCGGCAGGCATGGAAGAGGTCGGCGCCAACATCCGCCGATCAGTTGCCGAGCGGCTGCAGTTGTGAGCGCATCGGTGTGGAGTGACGTCGTCGGCCAGACCCAGGCCATCGGCAGGCTGTCGCATGCGGCCAAGGATCCGGTCCACGCCTACCTCTTCGTCGGGCCTCCAGGATCCACCAAGGACGAGGCAAGTCGGTCGTTCGCGGCA
>JANOJI010000590.1:0-9265 GCA_031408175.1 Ilumatobacteraceae bacterium | reverse complement strand
GACCTGCTCCCGGCTCGGCGCTCGAGATCTACGCCAGACGGGCGGCGTCGACGGCCAATGTCGACCCAGTCATGAATGCCGCAAGATCGCTGGCCGCGAACACCACGACCCTGGCAACGTCGTCGGCGACGCCCATACGACCGAGTGGATTCGCCGCCGCCCGCTTGGCCACATCGAGCCCGGCCTTCAGCAATGGCTCCATCTCGATGCGCACGCCGGGTGTGTCCATCACGGTTGGCGCGATGCCCAGCACACGTATGCCGAGCGGACCGAACTCCAAGGCCAGCGCTTTCGTGGCGCCCACAACTGCGTGCTTCGACGCGACGTACGCGCTGATGCCAACGCTGGCCCGGAAGCCGGTGGTCGAAGCAAGGTTGATGATGACTCCACCATTCGGCATGCGGCGCGCCGCCTCGCGTGCACCGACGAACGTGCCACGCAGGTTGACCGCCATCATGCGGTCGATGAACTCGTCGGTCACGTCGACTGCAGGCCCGGTGGCATAGGAGATGCCGGCGTTGTTGACCCAGATGTCGAGCCGGCCGAATTCATGAATCGCCCGATCCGCCGCTGCCACGACGGCGGCGGTGTCGGACACGTCGAGGGTAACCCCGATCACTCGACGGCCCGACACTTCGGTGACTTCGGCTGCCGTTGCCGTGACTCCTGGGACGTCGATGTCGCCGGCCACGACGTCGGCCCCGGCTTCGGCGAGGCGGCGAACGATCTGGGCTCCGAGGCCGCGAGCCGCGCCGGTCACGACGGCAACTCGGCCTGTCAGTGAGAACAGCTCTGTCAGTGACGTATCGGAGTGGTCTGGTGCGGGGATCATCGAGTACTCCTTCAGCTGGCGCGCCAGCGGATCGGCAAACTCGTCAGACCGTGCAAGACGAACGACTCGTTGCGCACTGCGAGACCGGTGAGTTCGATGTCGTGCATGCGGGCAAGGATGCGTCGAAACGTGACCCGTGCCTCCATCCGGGCCAGCGGAGCCCCGATGCAGAAGTGGACGCCCCAACCGAACGCAAGATGTCGTCGCGACTCCTCGAGGTCACGATCGATGCGGAACTCGTCGGGATCCGTGAATCGTGCTGGATCGCGATTTGCCGCCGCGTACAGGAGCTGCGTCTTGGTGTTCGCCGGAATGGTCTCTCCGTGCATCGGGCACGCTTGCGGATTGGTACGGAACAGGCCTTGCACAGGCGAGTCGAAACGCAACGCCTCCTCGATGGCGCCATCGAGGAGCGTGGGATCGGCCCGCAATCGTTCGAACAGCTGTGGGCGCTCGATCAAGCGGTAGAGCATGAGGCCGAGCAGGCTGGTCGTGGTCTCGTGGCCTGCGATCAGCAGTTGATGACCGAGATGACGAACCTCTGCCGTCGACAGCACGCCCTCGCGCCACGCGGCGAGCATGCGGGTCAGAGCATCGTCGGGTGGATCGCCATCGGCCGTCTCGCGTTCCAACAGCCGGGCCTCGACGTAATCCTCGACGTGTGTCTTGGCACGCGCGTAGTCGTCGAGTGAACCACCGGTGAGTGCCTGCACGACCTCCGAGCTCCACGTTCGAAAAGCCTCGCGGTCCTGACGGTGCACACCGAGCAGTTCCCCGATGACCATGGCGGGGAAGGGGAACGCGAACAGTTCGACGAAGTCACCCTCTCCGCGGGACAGCATGGCGTTGAACAACTCGTCCGCCATCTCCTCGGCCGCAGGCTGCAACCGAGCGATTGCAGTCGGTACGAAGGCGTCGCGCAGCACGCGACGATGGCGGGCGTGGTCGGGGTCATCGGCAGAGCCGAGCACGCCAGAGGGCTGGAAGAACACACCCGGGCCATCCTTGTTGCCCCACTGCGCAGGTTGCTTGACGACGCTGCGAACATCGTCGAACCTGCTGAGCACGTAGAACGGCGGATCGTGGGCGTCCTCGCGGTACACCGGACAGCGATCGCGCAGGTATCGATACCCATCCGTCGGCTCGAAGGCGGTCGCCTGGGCCAGGTGCGAGTATGGCTCGGTCACACTCAGTACGGCATCGTGCCGCCGTCGACCGGGAACATGCAACCGGTGATGTTCTTTCCGGCATCGGATGCCATCAGGACGGCAACGGCGGCGACCTCTTCGACCTTGTTCGGCCGCTTGATCGACGACTCCTTGGTGAACAGCCCGATCAAGGCGTCGTAGTTCTCCAGTCCCATTGCGATCGCAGACTCTGGTCCAGTCTCGCGGACGATGTCAGTCTCGATGAGGCCCGGGAGGATGGCATTGACGGTGATGCCAAGCGTGCCAACCTCCCGCGCTGCCGACTTCACCAGGCCGTTGACGGCGTGCTTGGTGGCCGTGTAGCCGGAGATACCAGGCTTGCCGAGCTTGCCCTCGACAGACGACGTGACGATGACTCGCCCCGACTGCCTCGGGATCATGTGCTGCAGAGCCCTGCGCATGCCCCAGAACACATGGTTGAGGTTCCAATCGATCTCGAGGTTCCACTCCTCGTCGGACATCATGAACACCGGAGCGGTGTTCTTCACCCCGCCGGAGTTCAACACCATGATGTCGAGTTGACCGAACTTCTCAATGGTGAAATCGACCATGCCCTCGACCGTGGCCTGCTTGGCAGCATCACCGGCATAGAACGCGGTGCGCTCGGGCGCGCCGATCTCGTCGAGGGCTAGCTGACCCTTGATGGGATCACGACCGTTGATCACAACAGTTGCGCCCTGAGCAACGAAAGCGTCGGCCATGGCCCGACCGATCGAGCGTGTGCCACCTGTGATGGCAGCAACTTTTCCTTCGAGCTTTCCCAATGGAGTCTCCCCTGTCAGTACGGCGCGGTGCCGCCATCGATCGAAATGAGTGAGCCGGTGATCCCGGCGCCTGCCTCGGAGGCCAGCAGCATGGCGACGGCGGCGACATCTTCGACCTCCATCACCTTCTTGGTCGACGATTCCTCGACGAAGTACTCGATGAGCTCTTCGTAGGTGATGCCCATCGCCTCGGCGGCCTGCGGACCCTGTTCCTTGACGATGTCGGTCTCGATCACCCCGGGGCACAACGAGTTGACCGTGATGCCCAACGTGCCGACTTCTTGGGCCATCGACTTCGTCAAACCGTTGATCGCGTGCTTGGCGATGACATAGATCGACAGGCCAGGCTTACCGCACTTGCCTTCGACCGACGAGATGTTGATGATGCGGCCCCACCCCTCCGGAATCATGTAGTTGACCGCTTTGCGGGAACACCAGAACGTGCTCCACAGGTTCCACTTCAAAGCGTCGTCGAGTGCCTCATCGGTGAGCTGCGCGACGGGCGCGTGATTGGTGGCCCCGCCGGCGTTGTTGACCATGATGTCGATCCGTCCGAAATGCTCGACCGCCTGATCGACCACACGCTCGCAGTCTTCTCGCACCTTGGCGTCGCCCTTCACGAACAACACGTCGTCGGGCCGGCCGATCTCGGCGAGTGCCTGCGCTCCCTTGTCGGCGTTGGTGCCGTTGATCACGACCTTGCACCCCTCGGCGAGGAACGCTTCGGCGATCGCCCGGCCGATACCCCTCGTTCCGCCAGTGATCGCGGCTACTCGCCCTGTGAGTTCACCCATCAGACCCCCCTTGGTCAGCTGGCGCCGACACTATTACGACGTCAAAGCAAAAGTGAAGGTAGCAGACCTTTGTCAAAACAAATCGACTGCGGAGGCGATGTCGTTGACGACCGACGGAGGGGCCGACTTCGGCAACGAGATGATCGCCAGCTCGGCGCCGACCGCCGTCATAGCCTCGATCTCGGCACGGAATGCAGCGCCGTCGCCCGACCAGCGCAGAATCGTGCTGCAGGTGATCTCACCGGGATCACGACCGATCGCCGCACACGATTCGTGCAGCACGTTCTGGCAGCTGGCAAAGCCCTCTGGGTCGGTGCCCGAATAGTTCCAGTGGTGAGCGAAACGTGCCGCCAGCGGCAGCGTCCGTTTCTTGCCCTGCCCGCCGATGCACACCGGGAGCGGTCTCTGTACGGGCTTCGGATTGTTCATCGCCTCGGTCAGCGTGTAGTAGCGACCCTCGAACGTGGTGCGATCGCTGGTCAGCAGACTTTCCAACACCACGAGTCCCTCCTCGAAGCGGTCGAATCGTTCGGTCATGGTGCCGAGATCGATACCGAACGCGGTGCATTCCTCCTCGTTCCAACCGGCGCCGATGCCGAGCTCCAATCGACCCTCGGAGGTGATATCGAGGGTGGAAACCATGTTGGCCAGTACCCCTGGATGGCGGTACACCATGCCCGTCACCAACACGCCGCCGCGCAATCGCCTCGTCTCCTGCAGCAGAGCCGTAAGCGTGATCCAGCCCTCCATGCAGTCTTCGGTCGAGTCGCCCATCAGCGGATACAGGTGATCGAAGGTCCAGCCCGATTCGAAAAGAGCGAGATCGTCGGCCCGCTTCCACACCTCGAGCATCCAGGGCCATGTCGTACGTTGCGGCGAAGTGCTGAAGGCGAAGCGCATGCGGTCAGGATTGCACACAGCGCACGGGGTATCTATCGTCCAACAACGTGCCCGCCTTTGCTCGACAGCTCACCATTGATCGCCCCGACGAAATCGCCATCCGTGATCATCGTCAGGCCATGGTCTGGGCAGTGGTCGACGATGTGCTCAACCGCGCCGCCAACGGAATCGCGGCGCATCTCGAAGGACGTGCCGCGGACGCCCCTCGTCGAGTAGCGGTGTTCGCCGAGAACGCGGTCGAGACGGCGTTGGCCCACCTCGGCGGGCTGCTGGCCGGTGCCTCGACGGTGCCCGTCAACTTCCATCTCACTGCCGACGAGTCGGCCTACATTCTCGCCGATTCCCGGACACAGATGCTGTTCGTCGGGGCAGAGACGGCCGAGCGCGGCTTGGAAGCGGCACGCCAAGCCGGCGTCGACACGGTCGTCGGGTGGCACTGCGAGGGCATCGACGGCATCACCGATTGGCACGAATGGCTGGGTGGCAATGCATCGAGCGAACTCTCGCTCGACATCACTCCGCTCCCCAACCTGTTGTACACGTCCGGCACCACAGGCTTGCCAAAGGGAACCGAACTACCGCCGACGATGTTTGCCGGTGGCGTCACCATGACCGAGCACCTCGAGGCGCTCAAGCAGCACGGCTTCGCCCGATTCGGCACCCACCTCGTCGTCGGCCCGATGTACCACACGGGCCCGCTGTCAGGAATGCGACTGCTGGTTGCCGGGATTCCGTCGGTGATCCTCCACCGGTTCGATGCCGAGGCGACTCTTGCCGCCATCGCCGAGTACCGCACCGAGACCGCGGTGATGGTGCCGACTCACTTCGTTCGATTGCTGGCCCTGCCCGACGGCGTCAAAGCGCGCTACGACACGTCGTCGATGAAGCTCGTGATCCACACCGGGGCCAAATGCCCGGTCGAGGTCAAGCGAGCGATGATCGACTGGTGGGGACCGATCCTTTGGGATGCGTACGGCGCCAGCGAGGTGGGCACCACGTGCACGATCACGAGCGAGGAGTGGCTCGAACACCCCGGCAGCGTCGGCCGAGCCGTACCTCCGTTCACCGCGATGATCCTCGACGACGATGACAACGAGGTAGCTCCCGGGGTCGAGGGCAGGTTGTTCTTCAGCGACGCGACCGGTCGCGGCATCGTGTATCCACATGACGCGGAAAAGACGAAGGCTGCGCACATCGCCCCTGGCGTCTTCACGATCGGCGAGATCGCATACATGGACAGCGACGGATACGTGTTCATCACCGACCGGTTCAGCGACATGGTCGTGTCGGGCGGAGTCAACATCTATCCGGCGGAAGCCGAGCAGGTGTTGATCGAACACCCGGGGGTTGCCGACGTTGCGTGCATCGGAGTTCCCAATGCCGACATGGGCGAGGAGCTGAAGGGTTTGGTGATCCCCACCGATCCCGCCAACCCTCCCGACTCCGACGAGCTGTTGGCGTATTGCCGCGAGCGCCTGACGCGCTACAAGTGCCCGCGCACCATCGACATCGTCGACGACCTCGGCCGTACCACCATGGGCAAGATCAACAAACGTGCCCTTCGCTCGCCATACTGGTCGAGCACCCAGCCCTGATCGCGAACGCGATCAACAACACTTTGGCGTCAAACCTTCACGTATCCTGGCCTGGTATGAAACGGGCGCAGATGGAGCGCTAACGTGTGATCTTTCGATCGCACGAGGGGGCTTGATCGCATGGATGACCGCTGGATCGCCGACTGGCCGCCGAGCCAACGCTGGCCGCACTACACCCGCTCCAACGCTGGCGAGGTGCTGGCGACGCCAGCGTCGCCGCTCGGCCAACAGTTCGTCTTCGACAACGGCATCGTCTTGGGCTGGCGCGATGGCTACGAACGCATGAGCTACTTCGTTGCAGGTGAGATGTCGGAGAAGTTCCCGGAACCGTGTGGGTTCTTCGGCGGTTACTTCTACATCAACCTGTCGAATGTGCGCATGCAAGGAGCCCGTAGTCCTGTGTTGACCGTCGAGCAACTCGATCTCGCGTTCTTCGGCGATCACCCCGATGTGCCGCCGTACGTCGCAGACCCTCGCGACGACATCCCCGATCTCGTACCCGGCATCCTCAAGCACCTCGGATGGGTCTTCAGCGCCACCTCGTGGCCAGAGATCGACGAGGACAAGGCGGCGATGAAGACCTTGCGACGCGAACGGCCCGATCTGTCCGCAATGTCCGACGACGAACTGGTGGCCCGGGCTCGATCGCTGCAGCCCTGGCTGGTCAAGTTGTTCGACGCCCACACAGTGTCGTCCAGCAGTTCGGGCATTGCCCCCGGTGTGCTGTTCGCAATCGGGCAGGCGATCGGCGACCCGACCGTGCCGATGAAGCTGCTCTCCGGTCTCGGCGAGGTCGACTCCGCCGAGCCGAGCTATGCCCTCTGGGAGCTGTCCCGCATGATCCGCTGCAGCACCGAGCTGACCAGGGCGTTCGACGATGGCGTCGATGGAATCGTCGATCGACTCACGGCCTCGGACTCGTCCGAAGCCAGGTCGTTCCTTGCAGCGTTCAACGAGTTCCTCCTCGACTTCGGATCGCGGGGACCCAACGAATGGGAGATCAGCGCCGATTCATGGGAGACCAACACTCGGCTGCCATTGATCATGCTCGACCGAATCCGCATCCAAGGCGACAGCGAGTCACCGCGCATCCGCAATGCAACCAAGGTCACCGAGCGGCTGCAGGTGATCGAGGAAGTGCGCGCCAAGGTCAAGCCGCTCGGCGAAGAGTTGTCGGCGCAATTCGAAGGAGCACTGGTTGCCGGCAACATGCAGGGATTCCGCGAGCGCACCAAGAGCACCATCGTGATCACCGTCAACGAGTTGCGGGTGATCTTCAACGAGCTCGGTCGCCGACATGCGGCCGCCGGACACATCGCTCAACCGGACTACATCTTCATGCTCCTGGACGAAGAGGTCGAGCAGTTCATCGCCTCGCCGAACGGTTGGAACGAGAAGCTCGCCGAGCGCTACAACATGTGGCGCGAGTTGTTCGATCGCGAACCCCCGTACTTCATCCGCGACGCCGTCGTTCCGCCGATTTCGACGTGGGCCAAGCGCGGCGATGGCAACACGACCGCGGTCGTGGTCGGCGATGTGCTGCCCGGCGTGGCCGGGTGCCCGGGCGTGATCACCGGAAAGGCGTGTGTCATCCTCGATCCAGCCGACCCGCGGGATCTAGGGCCCGGCGACATCCTGATCGCGCCACAGACCGATCCCGGATGGACGCCGCTGTTCATGGCTGTGGATGGCGTGGTGGTCAACGTGGGTGGCCAGATCAGCCATGCGATCATCGTCAGCCGCGAGCTTGGCCTGCCGTGCGTCGTGTCGGTCAAAGACGCGACCTCACGCATTCCCGACGGAGCGATCATCGAAGTGGATGGGGACAACGGCAAGGTAACGATCCTGGAGATGCCCTCATCATGACGACTGCGAGCGACCTGGCCCAGTTCAATCCGTTCGATGCGGAGATCTTGCAGTGCCCGTACCCGCACTACGCGACGATGCGCGAAGAAGCGCCGGTGCTGTTCCTCGAACAGTTGGGCCTATACCTCGTCACTCGTCACGATCTGGTGTTGTCGATCCTTCGCGACCCGGCCACGTTCTCGTCGAAGTTCGGCCGCCCGACGATGCCGATGAACGACGACGACGCTGCCAGGGTCGCCGAGGTCTACGCCGAGGGCTACCCGAGAGTGTCGACGATGCTGACCACCGATCCGCCGGAGCAGACTCGCTTCCGTGGCCTGGTCGCCAAGGCCTTCAACCCGAAGACGATCTCGGCAATGGAGCCTTTCATCCGCAGCATCGTCACCGACCTCATCGACGCCTGGGGCGATCGCACCGACCTCGAGTTCGTCGCCGACTTCGCGGTGCCGCTACCGGTTTGGGTCATCGGCACCATGCTCAATCAGCCCGAGGAACGCTTCGCCGATATCAAGCGGTGGAGCGACGCCTCGATCGCCGGCATCGGCACGAACATCGCCATCGAACGGCGAATCGCGGCCGAACGCGAGACCAACGAGTTCCAGCGCCACTTCGAGTCGGAGATCGAACGCCGCCGAACGGAACCACAAGACGACCTGCTGACCAATCTGCTCAACGCAACGCTCGACGAGCCCGGAGTCGACCCGCGACCGCTCGACATGCCCGAGATGCTCAGCATCATCTCGCAGCTGATGGTTGCCGGCAACGAGACCACGACCAAGCTGCTGACCGAGATGATGCGACTCCTGGGCGAGCACCCCGAGCAGTGGAAGCAGGTACAGGTCGACTCATCACGAATCGAACGAATCGTCGAGGAGTCCCTGCGACTCTCCAGCCCGACGCAAGGCATCTTCCGGATCGCGACTCGCGACGTCGAACTGGCCGGCGTCACCGTGCCCGCGGGCGCGCGGTTGGTGCTCGTCTACGGCGCTGCGAACCGCGACGAGATCGTCTACCCCGACGCGGAAACGTTCGATCCCGATCGGCCGCGGTTGAAAGAACACCTCGCCTTCGGCAAGGGCATCCACTTCTGCCTCGGCGCGGCGCTGTCACGGCTCGAGGCACGCGTCGCCCTGGAGGAGCTCACTCATCGAATCGGTTCGTACAGGTTGAGCGACACCAACGACTACAGCTACTACCCCAGCTTCATGCTCCGCGGCCTGCAACGCCTCGACATCGAACTCGCCGCGCCCGCTATCGCTGCCGCCTGAGCCGATCGGGCAAACGCGAACGGAGCGGATGACGCCGC
>JANOJI010000577.1:0-5321 GCA_031408175.1 Ilumatobacteraceae bacterium | reverse complement strand
GGGCCTGCAAATGTCGCCCAGTCGTGTTCTCGGTGAGATGGCGGACCTGGGCATCACGTCGACCGAGCTCGGCGCGTTGGGCTGGCTCCCCGACGACACAACCGCGCTGCGATCGCTGCTCGATCAGTTCGGCCTGAGCATCCTCGGCGGTTTCGTTCCGCTGGTGCTGCACCATGGCACCGGCCATCCTGGTTCGCTCGAGGCAGCCCATGCCGCAGCACGCACGCTGTCGAATGCCGGAGGCACGTATTTCGTGGCCGCGGTCATCTCCAGCATGGAGTCGTGGGATCGCCCGGCGCTCGACTCATCGGAGTGGACGGCGTTGTTCGACGGACTCGCCGCGATCGAGAAGATCACTGCTGAATACGGCCTCACCCAAGTCGTGCATCCACATGTCAATACCTTGATCGAAACTGCCGACGAGTTCGAACGGTTCCTCGATCACAGCAGTTCGTTGTTCTGCCTCGATACCGGTCACCTCTTCATCGGCGACTCCGATCCGGTAGCCATCGCCGAACAGCATGGCGACCGCGTTGGCCTGGTTCATATCAAGGATGTCGACACGTCGATCTCCGCTCGATTCCGCTCCGGTGAGTTCGACTGGATGGGTGCAATTCAGCATGGTTTGTTCCCGTCAGCGGGTTCGGGCGATGCGCCGATCGCTGCTACGGTACGGGCGCTTGAAGACTCCGGTTACGCCGGGTGGTACGTATTGGAACAAGATGTAGCCCTGGCCGACGGGGAGCCACCGGTCGGGCAAGGTCCGGTGCACGGTGTTCGCAAGAGCATCGAGTACCTGAAGTCGCTGACTGGGTAATCCAGTCAGTGGAAAGGCCGGCTCCTGCCGGTGCAACCATCACTCCTAGAGGGGGAAAGAGAACACATGAAGAAGACCCGCTACGTCTTCGCAACACTTGCAGCGTTCGCCTTGTTGGCGACCGCGTGCGGTGACGAAGACGACACCACCACTTCGGCCGCTCCCGGCGGTACCGAGGCAGAGTCCACAACACCGGCCGCCACCGATGCACCTGCAGGGACCGACGCACCTGCTGGCACCGACGCACCCGCCGACACCGTCGAGGTGACCGCCGGCGAGGATGTCACGATCGCCGTCATCACCCATGGTGACGGTGGCGTGTTCTGGTCAGTGTTCCAGAAGGGCGCTGAGGCAGCCGGCGACGCATTGGGCATCACAGTG
The DNA here is from genome assembly GCA_031408175.1 of Ilumatobacteraceae bacterium. Classification (GTDB taxonomy): domain Bacteria; phylum Actinomycetota; class Acidimicrobiia; order Acidimicrobiales; family Ilumatobacteraceae; genus JAENVT01. Next base: position 4,123 of record JANOJI010000577.1, on the reverse strand, counting down.
AACTACCAAGGCTCGAACAACACGGGCACCGACCAGGCTGCGATGATCAACCAGGCAGTTGCCGACGGCGTTGATGGTCTTGCCGTGTCGCTGGCCGACCCCGATGCAGTTCGCGACGCAGTCGCTGCGGCGGTCGACGCCGGCATCCCGCTGGTCACGACCAACTCGGGCTCTGACCTGTACAAGGAGTTCGGTGCGTTCACTCACATCGGCCAAGACGAATTCATCGCTGGTGCAGGCGCTGGCGAGAAGTTCAACGAAGCGGGTGCCAAAGTCGTGCTCTGCGCCAAGCAAGAGCAGACCAACACCGGCCTCGACGCACGTTGCGCTGGTCTGGAGAGCACCTTTGCCGGTACGTATCTTGACCCGATCACGACGTCTGGTGATGCCTCTGGCAAGCAGCAGGCCGACCTCAAGGCAGCACTCGACGCCAACCCGGATGTCGATGCCATCTTCGGTACCGGTCCGGTTGTTGCCCACGACGCTGCGGCAGCAGTGAAGGAACTAGGTCGTACCGTCATCGTTGGTGGCGTCGACCTGTCGCCAGACCTGCTCGCTGACATTTCCGCTGGTGACGTGCTGTTCACCATCGATCAGCAGCAGTACCTGCAGGGCTACATCTCAGTCGTGGCGCTGTACCTCAATGCCACCAACCAGAACACACTGGGTGGCGGCCTGCCGATCAACACGGGCCCAGGCTTCGTGACGCAGGACAACGCTGACGCTGTGTCGGCGCTTGTTGACGCCGGAAGTCGCTGACTTCCACATCAGTGAGGTGGCGGGCGTCGAAAGGCGCCCGCTACACCCAACGCCGACCGGAGTGACGAACGTCTACTTCGGTCGGCGTCTCTACATTCGCATAGCGTTGCGAGGACGCATCTCTTGAGGTCAGGGGGACCCATGACAGCGACAGACGTGAAAGTCAGTGACGAGCCGGTTTCAGAACCGCCGCCGGTTCCGCTCGACGAACGCATCTCACACCGCGGCCCGATGCGCCGATGGCTCATCTCGCCAGAGATCGGCGCACTGATCGGAGCCGTCATCGTTTGGGCGTTCTTCTGGGGCAATGGTCGCACGTTCGGCGAAGCCGACACCACTCTCAACTGGCTCGACGTCGCGGCACCGACCGGCATCATGGCTACGGCGGTCGCGCTACTCATGATCGGTGGCGAATTCGACCTGTCCTCCGGTGTCATGACGGGTGCTACTGCCATCCAGATCGGACTGTTCTCGCGCTACTTCATGGGCGACGGTGTCAACATCGGTTGGGCGATCGGCTCTGCCTTCCTGGCCGCTGCGGCGGTCGGCTGGTTCAACGGCTACATGGTCAACAAGACCGGGTTGCCCAGCTTCATCGTCACCCTGGCATCGTTCTTCACGTTACGCGGGGTCATGCTGGTCATCTCCAAACGCCTTGTCGGAAAGGTGCAGGTTGACCAGATCACGGAGCAAGATGGCGCCAATTTCTTCAAGAGCTGGATTGCCCACGAGTGGAAGTTCACCGAGTTCGCCATCCGTGACAATCTCTTCCTCGCTCTCGTCATCGCGGGCGGTGCCGCATTCATCTACGGTCTGCTCGAGCAATCGTTCATTCGCCGCGCCTCGTTGAACCTGGCCGGGTTCGGGCTGTCCGCCGTAGGCGTGATCGGCTCGGCAATCGGATTCGCTGGTCTGCTTTGGACCGAGGGTGTCGGACAGAACGCCCTGTTCGGCGTCATCGCCGGCTTGGGAGCAGTTCTCGCCATCGTTGGTACCGCACGTGCCCGATGGAAGGGTCGCACCGGGACCGATGGTGCAGTCACCCTTCCTCGAGATGCAGCGCAGCGCCTCGGTTTGGGAATCGTCTGCGTGGCGCTGGCGTGTCTCTTGCCGATCCCGTTCGATCGGCGTCAGGGTTTGGCAATTCTCACATGGACATCGCCGGGGCTTCGTCCGATCATTGCGGTCGTTGCAGCGATCGCCGGCGGCGTCCTGGCGGTGCGCGCGATGTTGTCTCAGATGAGCGAGAAGAAGACCGCCGCAAGTTGGGGCAAGCTGGGCCTGTTCGCTCTCTACAGCGGCATCTTGGTGACGACGCTGACGATCTGTTTCCTGCAGCTCACCACCGTGCAAGCGCTGCGCGCGATCGGCATGCTGTTGCTCGCGGGTGCGGGTCTTACGTTGATGATGCTTGCCCGCGGGATCGCCGGGCGCAGCGGCAAGCGCTGGCAGCTGATCATCGGGCTGCTTGTCGCCGCGGCGGTCCTGGTCTTGGCGTTCGTGATTCGTGCGGACTCCGGCGCGGTGCGTTTCCGAACCGGCATGTTCGGGGCGATGATGATCGCGTCGATGGCCATCGTCGCCAACACCTTGGTCGAGTTCTTCATGGAGAAGCGCACCCAGGCTCACCCCGCCGCCGACCGGCTCGGCAAGCGGCTGCAGCTCATCGGTGCAAGCGCGGCGTTCCTCGGGTTGATCATCCGCCTGGTGTGGTCCAACCTCACGCCCGAACATGCCGAGCAGGTCAAAGCAGCGGGTGGCAGCGTTGGGCAGAACGTCCTTCGCCAAACAGTGGTGTGGTGGCTGCTCGTCGCCGCCATCGGCTCGTATGTCCTGGTCAAGACGCGCTGGGGTAACTGGATCTTCGCGGTCGGTGGCAACAAAGATGCCGCCCGCGCAGTCGGCGTGCCGGCCAACCAGGTGAAGGTCGGACTGTTCGTCACGGTGTCACTCTGCGGTTGTCTGGCCGGCACGTTGATTGCGCTGCGCTACGGCACGGTGCAGGCCAACCAGGGCACCGGCCTGGAGTTCGAATACATCATTGCTGCGGTCGTCGGCGGCTGCCTGCTGACTGGTGGCTACGGCTCGGTGGTTGGTGCCGCTCTCGGCTCGGCGATCATGGCCATCTCCGTCGTTGGTGTGCAGACAACCCCGTGGAACTCTGATGGCCGCTTCGCCTTCCTTGGCGGCGTCCTTCTGCTCGCTGTTCTGGTCAACAACTTCATCCGCAAGAAGGCTCAGGAGGCACGATGACCATTACCGAGGCCAACGAGGAGCATGCGCTGCTCGAGCTGCGCAACATCTGCAAGTACTTCGGCAACGTCACCGCCCTCGAGAACATCACCACCCGAGTCGAGGCCGGCAAGGTCACCTGCGTGCTCGGCGACAACGGCGCCGGAAAGTCGACGTTCATCAAGATTCTGTCGGGTGTGCATCAGCCCAGCTCGGGTGAATACACCATGTACGGCACCCCGGTGCAGTTCACCTCGCCACGCGACGCCCGCAACGCCGGCATCGCTGCGGTCTTCCAGGACCTCGCCCTGGCGCCCTTGTTGTCGATCTGGCGCAACTTCTTCCTCGGCGTCGAGCCCATGCACGCGGGCATCCTCATGCGCACCGCGTTCATGAAGAAGACGGCGAAGGAAGAGATGGCGAAGATGGGCATCGACCTGCGCGATGTCGACCAGCCGGTCGGCACCTTGTCGGGTGGCGAACGGCAGTCGGTGGCCATCGCCCGAGCTGTGTATTTCGGCGCTCGAGTGCTGATCCTCGACGAGCCGACCTCGGCGCTCGGCGTGAAGCAATCCGGTGTCGTGCTGAAGTACACCCGCGCCGCCGCTGATCGCGGTCTTGGCGTGATCTTCATCACCCACAACCCGAACCATGCCATCCCCGTCGGCGATCGGTTCCTGCTCCTCAACCGAGGGCACAGCCTGGGTGACTTCGCCAAGGACGAGATCTCGCGCACCGAGCTCACTCGTCTGATGGCGGGCGGCGCGGAGCTCGAGCAACTCGAGCACGAGATCGGTATCCGCTGACGCTCGATGACCCCACCCTCCGGCACCACCCTCGAGCTCATCACTGTCGGCCGCATCTGCGTCGACTTGTATGCCAACGAGGCCGGTGCCGGCTTCACCGACCCGCAGACGTTCACCAAGTCGATCGGTGGATCCGCCACCAATGTGGCGATCGCCGCAGCGCGCCTCGGTCGTCGGGCGGCGGTGTTTTCCAAGGTGGGCGACGATCCGTTCGGTCAGTACGTGCGCCACAAGCTCGAGCTGTTCGGTGTCGATACCCGTTTTGTGTCGACGCATCCCTCGATGCCGACACCGCTCGCGTTCGCAGCGATGGACCCACCGGAGGA
>JANOJI010000537.1:0-5779 GCA_031408175.1 Ilumatobacteraceae bacterium | reverse complement strand
GCTGTGCCCAGCACCGTGCACTGCGATCACCTGATCTCGGCCAAGGTCGGCGCCCGCATCGACCTCGGTGTCGCCATCGACACCAACAAGGAGGTGTACGACTTCCTGCGATCGGTCAGCGCCAAGTACGGCATCGGCTTCTGGGGACCTGGCAGCGGCATCATCCACCAGGTGGTGCTGGAGAACTACGCCTTCCCCGGTGGGATGATGATCGGTACCGACAGCCACACGCCGAACGCCGGCGGCCTCGGCATGGTCGCGATTGGTGTCGGCGGGGCCGATGCGGTCGATGTCATGACCGGCTTCCCGTTCAACGTACGCTGGCCGAAGGTGATCGGTGTCAAACTCACCGGAGCGCTCAGCGGCTGGTCGGCCCCCAAAGACGTCATTCTCGAGGTTGCCCGGGTGCTGACCGTCGAGGGGGGCACCGGCGCGATCGTCGAGTACTTCGGTCCCGGCGCCGACACGATCTCAGCGACCGGCAAGGCGACGATCTGCAACATGGGTGCCGAGATCGGGGCCACGTGCAGCGTCTTCGGCTACGACCACCACATGGCGATGTACCTGAAGTCGACCGGGCGTGAGGCCATCGCCGACGCGGCAGACAAAGTCATCAGCGACCTGCGACCCGACGACGGTGCTCTCTATGACCAATTGATCGAGATCAACCTCGACGAGTTGAAGCCCCTCATCAACGGCCCGCACTCCCCCGACAGGGCCAACCGCGTCGGTGCTGCGGTTGGGGCAGAAGCGCGCGCCAATGATTGGCCGCTCGAGATCTCAGCGGCACTCGTTGGCAGTTGCACCAACAGTTCCTACGAAGACATCACCCGAGCCGCGTCAATCGCTCGCCAGGCATCCGCCCGCGGCCTGACGGTGAAGACCGACCTGTTGATCACGCCCGGGTCAGAGCAGACTCGGGCGACCATCGAACGCGATGGCCTGCTGGCCGATCTCGAGGCCATCGGGGCCACGGTGCTGGCGAATGCGTGCGGGCCTTGCATCGGCCAATGGGATCGCCCGGCCTCGGCCAACGGTGTGCCCAACACCATCGTCAACTCGTTCAACCGCAACTTCCCGAAGCGCAACGACGGATCCGCCAACACGCTCAGCTTTGTCACATCACCCGACACCGTGATCGCCCTTGCCTTGGCTGGGCGGCTCGACTTCGACCCGACCATCGACACCATCACCGCGCCCGACGGCACCGAAGTGCTGTTGAGGGCTCCAGTTGGTGAGGTGCTGCCCGACAAGGGCTACGACCCCGGCCAGAACACCTTCACCCCTCCCCCGGCCGACGGCTCGGACGTCGTCGTCGAGGTCTCTCCGACCAGCGCTCGGCTACAACTCCTGCAACCTTTCCCCGCGTGGGACGGCAACGACTACTACAACCTGCCGATCCTGATGAAGGCCAAGGGCAAGTGCACCACCGACCACATCTCGGCAGCGGGCAAGTGGCTCACCTACCGCGGCCATCTCGAGAACATCAGCGGCAACCTGTTCCTCGGCGCAGTCAGCGCGTTCGACCGCCCAGTCGGTGAAGGAGTCGACTTTCGCGACGGCAGTCCCGACACGTTGCCCAATCTGGCCAAGAAGTACGGCGAGTCGGGTGTTCGCTGGGTGGCGATCGGCGACCGCAACTATGGCGAGGGTTCGTCACGCGAACACGCTGCGATGGAGCCACGCTTTCGCGGCGGTGTCGTGATCCTGGCTCGCAGCTTCGCTCGCATTCACGAGACGAACTTGAAGAAGCAGGGTTTGGTGCCTGTGACGTTTGCGGATCCCGACACGTACGACCTCATCGACGAGAGCGACCGCATCAACGTCCTCGATCTCCCCCCGAGGCCCGGCCACAACATCCGCTGCGAGATCGTCAAGCCCGACGGAACAGTCATCGCGTTCGAGGGCGTGCACACGTTCAGCCCGGAACAGGTCGAGTGGTTCAGGGCCGGCTCCGCGCTCAACGTCGTGCGTCGCAAGGTCGCCGAGGGCCGGGTTTGAATGGATCTCACCGAGGCCCTGCGCACCACAGGCTCAAGTCGCGATTTCACCGATCAGCCGGTCGACAACGCGACGATCGCGTCGATTCTCGACGACGCCCGATTCGCTCCCAGTGGCGGCAATCGCCAGCCATGGCGGGTCGCACTGGTGAACGACCCATCGATCCGCCGACAACTAGCCGATCTGATGAGCGATGTCTGGTACGAATACCTCGGCGAGAGCCACGACGCAGCCCGCGCTCCGTTTGCGTTCGGCCGGACCACCGGCGCGAGCCCGGTCGTGGCGCCCAACCCGCTACTCGACGAGATCGAGGCGGTGCCGGCCGTGCTCGCGGTGGCCGCCGATCTCAACAGGATCGCGCTGATGGACGGCGGCACGGAACGCCCACCGATCACCGGTGGAGCGTCCGCGTACCCCTTCTGCTGGAGCATCCTCCTGGCAGCACGCGCCCGCGGATTGGGCGGTGTACTCACGACGTTCTTGTCGCGGGCAGAGGCCAAGGCAGCACCGGTGCTTGGCCTACCGGAGGACCATGCATTGGTCGCCACGATCTTCCTCGGCTACCCCGTTCGTCAATTGACCAAGCTTGGGCGCCTGCCGGTCGCCGCGTTCGCGACGATCGATCGATTCGACGGAGAGGCATTGACATGATCGAGGTTGACGATTAGCCGGTCGCGGGTCGCGCTGATCGTGGCCGCCTTGGCTGCCGCGGGGCTCGCCGGCGCAGCGCTTGCCTCCATCGGCGATGACCCCGCCGCCTCGCCGTCACCCACCGATGCGGCAAGCACGACCGCGTCGACGGCGGTCAGGCCAGCATCGTCCACGACCGCTCCGAAGTTCATCATCCCTGCCGACACCTCCCCGCCCGGAACCGACGACGGCATCAATCCGTTCGGAGGGGACAGCCCCGAAGACAAGCGGATGCCCGACGTGATCTGCATGAATCTGCAGGACGCCCAGAACGAGATCCAGGACCACGGCGTGTTCTTCTCGAAGAGCGTCGACGCGACCGGCGACGGGCGGCGTCAGATCCTCGACCGCAATTGGATCGTCGTTGCTCAGGATCCTGAAGCGGGCGAGCCGATCGGCGAGGCCGATGCGGTGTTGTCGGTCGTCAAGACGGACGAACCGAACGACTGCCCGTGATCTCGGCCTTGCGGTCGGCCAATGTCCCCCGCGCACGCTCTGCGGCGTCGCGGGCCCGATCGGCCAGTCGGCGAGCCGCAGTGCCGATTCGCTGGATCTGGCGAATCAGTGCCTCGCGAGCCTGCTCGGCCTCGGCGGTGAGACCCTGCAACGACTCGACCTTCCACCACTTCATCACCACAGGCTCCAGAATCTGCTCGTGATGCTGCAGCAGGTTGTACAGACCAGCGTTGGCGATGGCTTGAGCGTGTCGCTTGAAACCGGGGATCCCAGTGCCGGGCATTTCGAACTCGCGCACTTGCCGCTCGATCGCCGGCACCACAAGGGAGGGCGCGATCTCCAACGCTGCCGAGGTGAGATCGCGGTAGAAGAGGAAGTGGAAGTTCTCGTCGGCGGCGACGCGACTGATGAGCTCGTATCCCGCTTCGCCAGCAGGATGATCGGGTAGGTGCTCGCGTAAGGCCCTGCCAGTGTTGCGGTGGGCGATGCGCGTCGCCAGTTCTTGAAGCGCAACGTAAACAAACCCGTCGACGGCCGACGTCGGATTGGGAACCTGCCCGCCGGACATCTGCGACATGCGGCCGTCTTCGAGCGTACGAGGGTCGAGCATGCGCGTGACGGTCATGAAGTCGCGCAACGCGATCGAGTGGCGGGCCTCCTCGGCCGTCCAGCGGTGTGACCACTCACGCCAGACGCCAGTGCGGCCGAACATGCGGTCGATGGTGTGGAAGTAGTACGGCAGGTTGTCTTCGGTGAGCAAATTGACGAACAGAGCGCTGCGAAGCGAATCCGGAAGGGGGACCTCGTCCGCGTTCCACGCAACGTCCGACTCGAAATCGCGACCCATGCTCCACGGCACGAACTCGTGCGGATACCACGGCTTGCAGGTCTCGTAGTGACGAGCTGTCAACCGCTCGGCGACCTCCGTGAGTTCGTTGAGCAGAGCCGTGTCATTCATCTCGGGCAGTATAACTCGCCTACCGACCGGTAGGTAGAGCGACCCGCTGTTCGCTGCCAAGCTGCTCCCACTATGGTCGGCACGTGTCGACCCTGCGCCGCCGGCTGGCCAGCATCAGCGGGTTGTTCGTTGCCGCTGCAGCGTTGCTGTTGCTCGTACCGATCTGGCTCCCCGTCGCCATCGTCGTCGACCTCGTTCGCGGGCGACCGCGCCTGCCGAGCGCTCGCCTGCTGTTGTTTGCCCTGGGTTGGGCGTGGCTCGAGTCGACGAGCGTGGTGATTGCCTTCGGGCTGTGGATCGCTGGGCAACGCAACAACCACAAGATCCACTACCGCCTGCAGGCGTGGTGGGCGGCAAGTGTGCTGGGTGTGCTGAGGGCAACGACAGGCATCAGCGTGACGGCCGAAGATGTCGGCGAGATGCGTCCCGGACCGGCAGTGATGCTGTGCCGTCACGCCAGCCTGGCCGACTCGCTGGTCAGTGCGTGGGTAGTCACATCACTCGCCGGTCTGCGCCCGCGCTACGTGCTCAAGCGCGAGCTGCTGGGTGATCCGTGTCTCGACGTTGTCGGCAACCGATTGCCGAATCACTTCCTCGATCGCCAAGCAACCGACTCGCAGGTCGAACTCGACGCCTTGAGCCGGCTCTCGACCGGAATGGGCACCAGTGACATCGCCGTGATCTTCCCCGAGGGCACCAGAGCGTCACCCAGCAAACGCGAGCGGGTGTTGCAGAAGTTGAGCGAACGGGACCCCGTTCGGGCCGAGCGATTGCGCTCACTGCAGCACCTGCTTCCGCCCCGTCCCGCCGGCTCTGCGGCACTGATCGCCGGCGCGCCCGACGCCGACATCGTCATCGGCTGGCACGTCGGCTTCGACGGCCTGGACACATTCGGTGGCATCCTGCGCCATCTCGCCCACAAGCCATCGCCCGTGGTGTTTCGTGTGCGTCGAATTCCGCGTGCCGACGTGCCGAAAGGCCCGGCGTTCACCGAGTGGATCGACGCAACGTGGCTGCAAACAGACCATGATGTGCACACGATGCTGGAAAGCCGCCTGCAATGAGTTCGACCGCGATGACCACCGCTGCGCTGGCTATTGCGGCGTTGATGATCGCCACGTGGCTGCTCAGTGTGGTTCTCAAGAACGCCTCGATCGTCGACATCGGTTGGGGTCTTGGTTTCGTGATCGTCGCCTGGGCCGTGCGGGCTCGCATCGACGGCAACGCCGACCGACAACGACTGCTGGTCGCGATGACAACGCTCTGGGGATTGCGGCTCGCTGTGTATCTGTTTGCCCGAAACCATGGCAAGGGTGAGGATTATCGATACCGGGCAATGCGCAAAAGATGGGGGGCACGCTTCCCGTTGATCAGCCTCGGAACCGTCTTCGTTCTGCAGGGCGTGCTGATGTGGATCGTGTCGTTGCCCGTGCAACTCGGGCAGGTGAAGGTCGAGCCCACTCTCGGTGTGCTGGCGTGGATCGGCATCGCCGTTTGGGCAGTCGGATTGTTTTTCGAAGTGGTCGGCGACGCGCAGCTGGCGCGATTCAAACGCGATCCCGCTAACGCCGGCACCGTGATGAGCCAGGGTCTGTGGCGGTACACGCGCCATCCCAACTACTTCGGCGACGCATGTGTGTGGTGGGGCATCGCGCTCGTTGCCGCCGAAACCAC
>JANOJI010000508.1:0-4860 GCA_031408175.1 Ilumatobacteraceae bacterium | reverse complement strand
GACCATTTACTGGGGCATGCGCTTGCCAAAATCGCGCAGTACTTCACGCGCGCAGTTGTGCCCCGGCGCACCTGTGACGCCGCCCCCGGGGTGCGCCCCGGAGCCGCAGAGGTACAGGCCTTTGACCGGCGTGCGGTAGTCGGCGTGCCCCAGCAGCGGCCGCGCCGACCAGAGTTGATCGAGCGACAGCGCGCCGTGGAAGATGTCGCCGCCGACCAGGCCGAACTCGCGCTCCAGGTCGGCCGGCGAAAGCGCCGTGTGCGCGATCACGCTCTGCCGGAAGCCCGGCGCATGCGACTCGACCACGTCGAAGATGTGCTCGATGGCTTCCTGCTTGCGGCTGCCCCAGTCGGCATCCGGCGCGAAGTGCTGGCAGAACAGGCTCGCCACGTGCGCCCCTTTGGGCGCAAGAGAGTCGTCCAGCGTGCTCGGAATGACCATTTCGTGTGCCTGGGCGCGGGATTGTGCAGTCGGTTCGACGCAACAACGACGCTCAGCAGCGTCACCGAGAGCGTTCGGTTCGGCAGCAGCCGCTGTTGTTGGGGTGAGGGTCGGCGCGGTCCAACCCGAAAAGACGACGTCCTATGCTGCACCCAATGGTCGGGCGGCATGCATCATCGGTGAACGGATCATCGGCGGGCTCAGCCAGGGCACCGCGGCTGTTCAACCCGTTGCTCGACGCGTTCAACCGGGCGATAGCGACCAGTGGCGACAACCAGGACACGCGCGCCGCAATGATCGCCAGGTACGGGTTTGCAATACCGACCGACGACGCGCTGGACGCGATCATGCGTTGCTCACCCGCTGGAGTCGTCGAGATCGGGGCCGGCACCGGCTACTGGGCACACCTGCTAGCGCAGCGAGGGATCGACGTCGTTGCCTTCGACGTCGAGCCGGCCCCGTCACAGGACAACGCGTGGTTCGCCGGCACAACGCCGTGGCATCCGGTGCATCGCGGCAACCACGATGTCGTCGGACGCTACGCCGAACGGACACTGCTGCTCGTCTGGCCGACCAAGAACGAGATCTGGCCTGCGGAGGCCATCACTCAGCACCACAACGCCGGCGGTACATACCTTGTCTACGTCGGCGAAGGGCCCGGCGGACGCACCGGCGACGACGTCTTCCAGGCTCTCCTCGGCGAGCTCACGACCTGCACCCAGTGCGAGCACGAATCCGTGACGTCGCCGTGCATCTGCGGTGTCGCTGCCTTGTGGCAGCGAATCGAAACGATCCCACTACCTCACTGGCCTGGCTATCGTGACGATCTCCACGTCTACACCCGACAGGCACTCAAGACCCGACAACGGCGAAGGCCGCAACCACGCAAACCCCGAACGGATCCTCGATGAGGCGAAGCCGACAAAGTCGTCCACTCGCAGCGGTATCGGGCTGATCGATCGACGACAACGCCCGCAACGTCAAGACATACTTGTGCAACACGCCGCTGAGTCCGCAGGAACGAGTGCGGGGCGGCCTAGTTGGCCGCCCCGCGAGTCGCGCTAGTCGTCGCCGGTGTAGCGGAATATGTAGAGGCCGAAGTCGCGATCGCTGGCGAGGACGAGCGGATGATCCTCGTCGCCATCGTTCTCGTCATCGTCGTCATCGTTGCTGTCCTTCGGGGTCACCAGTTGCACCCCCCAGAAGTCGTTGCCTCCCTCGTCGATGAAGTGACCGACCTCCTCGATGCCGCGCTTTCCGAACTTGAGGACGCGGAAGCCGCCTGCGTAGTACGAGACGTAGGCGAGGTTGTGCTCCGGGTCCGTCGCCACCTCGTGGACCGAGAGGGCGCCGAAGCCCTCGGCGAAGGCCGGGTCGAGCGCCTCCGGGATCGCGTAGGTGTCAATCTCGGCGAGCGTTCGCGCGTCGAACAGATGCACGTAACCCCAGCCGTCGAAGGTCCCTGTCGCGTCGACCTTCTCGCCGAGCGTTCCCACATCAGGCTCGGTGTTCGGCTCGGCGTCGTATGGCAACGAGAAGTCGGGCGTCGTGTTGAACATCTTGTGGAACGCCTCGTGCGTCGTGCAGACGGCAACGATAGGCGGGGCCGCCGGGAAACCGCCAGAGCCGCAGAACGGCGGCAGGGGTTCCGGGTCGCTGATGTGCCGGTTCACGAGCACGACGGCGTCGTAGCCTGCCGCGATCGCGTTTGCTGCCTTCTCGCCCGGGAAGCACGCCGCCTCGGGGGCGCTCGGGTCGTTCGTCGGTCCGCGCTGGAGGACGACAATCGCCTCTTCGCCCGGCCCGAGTGGCGGCAGGCCAGCCGCCGCTCGCGGCGGAATCTCCGCCGAGTCCGGGCAACCGTAGCCGCCGTACACGATCGGACCGTTGAGCCTCCCGTCCGCGAGACTCGTCGGCGGTGAGGCACCGCCGACCGCGCTCCCAGGGTAGTCGCCAGCATTCAACCCGGTCGCGATCGTGAACGTGTCCACCCGGAACGGCGAAAAGTCCTCGTCCGTGCCGAGGATGAATCTGTTGTTGTGGCTCCATTCAGCCTGGTGGGCGTTCCCCTCGGGCGGAGTCAACCCCGTCTCAGGATCCGGGTCCGTGAACGTCGTGTCGTTCACGAACACCGGGTTGGCGGGGTCGTTGACATTCAAGACGATGTACCCGGCGTCCCAGTATGACAGGAGCATCAAGTAGTCGCCTTTGACCTTCTTGACGACCATGTCGTGAAGGAAGCTGGCAGCGAACGATCCCATGCCGTCTGACTGCACGTCTTGTGCGCCGGGCCAGTCGGCGAGGCTCACCTGGGCGATGAACACCGGCCTGCTCGGATCGGTGATGTCGAAGATGTCGACGTCTTCGAACTCCTCGTCATCGACGATGACGACATAGGCATGCTTGCCCTGCTGCCAGGCAAAGGCGCTGTGAATCTGATTGGCGGCAGACACGAATCCGCCGGGATCAGTGTCGCCAGCTCCGAGGACCAGCGGAACCGGGCTGAGCGGGTTCGTGACGTCGTAGATGGAGAAGCCGCCGATCTGGCTACCGCTGGTGTCGTCGCAGATCTCGTTGTTGATGACGAGGATGTCGCCATTGAACGCCCTCGTCTTGATCGAGAGCACTTGCACTCCCTCGCTCACGAATGAGCCGGATGCGGTCGGTATGAAGCCGACCTCGACAGGGCTAGCGGGGTTCGAGATGTCGACGACATACACCCCGCCCGATCCACACGGCTCGTTGTACGCGCCGAGGTAGGCGTAATCACCAAGCGTTCCGACGTCGGAGACGCGACCCGGAACGATTCCGCTGAGTCGGACCTTGCCGACGAGCTCGACGTTAGCGCTCGACGCGGCCAGATGCCCGTCGGCACCGCCATGCTGTGCGTGGCCCTGAAGGGTCGTCTCGATATCGTCGTCGCTGGTGGCGCGTTGTCCCTCGTCGGCTCCCCGCGCCCCAGCTACACCAGTACCGACGAACAGCACAAGTGCTCCGAGCGCTGCCTGCAGCGAGCGCGAGCCTCGCCTTTTCCTCGTTCCCATTACCCCTCCTCAGTCGCGTACTTAGTACTACCCGGAGGGAAAACGGACCCCCCGGGTCCAATTCGGCATCGCGCGTGGTCTAGCACGTTCGTCGGCGAACGGCAACCGATATGTGCGTCGAGGGAGCTTCGAGGCGAGTTGATCGATGTTGATGTGCTGATCTGGCTCAACAATCCTTCACCGGTCTCCTAGATGCGCCGACGAAATCTAGGGTCCGGGCGTGCCCGCTGATGACCCGCTCGCGAGCGGCTAGGACTCGCCGATCTGGGCTCGGATGGCTAGGCAGGGAGTATCGGTCGCTGAGTCGGCTGGTCTCCTTGGCGCGGGGCGAGAGCTGTCACCGCGAGCCACGTCGTGATCGGGACGGCAGAGACGAGACCGATAGAGCCGACGAGCGAGCGGATGATCTCGGTGGCAATGATTTCGCGACCGGCGAGCGATCCTACCCCCTGACCGACCTGCGTGAACAGCAGTAGCAGCGGTAGCGCAGCGCCTGCGTATGCGAGAAAGAGAGTGTTCACTGTCGACGAGATGTGGTCGCGCCCGATTCGTACTGCTGATCGGTAGAGCTGACTGCGTGTCATTTCGGGTTGCGCGGCACGAAGTTCCAGCACGGCCGAGACCTGAGTCACCGTGACGTCATCGAGCACACCCAACGCGCCAATCACGAAACCGGCAAGAACGATCCCTTGCAGGTCGACGCTGATGCCAAGAGATGTCAGATAGAGCGCGCTCTCGTCGGACAGACCAGTCAGGTTGCTCCACGCGACGAAGAGCAACGACAGCAGCGCAGTCACCGCAAGGCTGGCGAAGGTTCCAAGCAGGGCGACCGAGGTCGGAACCGTGAAGCCGTGAGCGAGGTACAACGCGATGAACGCGATGAGCGATGAGGCGACGATCGCGACCATCACCGGGCTGTGGCCATCAAGGATCGATGGCAGCAGGAACTTGACGATGATCCACAGGCTCGCGGCGAGCCCGGCGATCGCTCCGAGCCCGCGCCACCGACCGAGGACGAGAACCGCGGCGACGAAGGCGATGGTGAGCACCCACATCGGCGTTGCCCGTTGGTAGTCGTAGAACGAGAACGAAGCGGATCCGTCGGCAAGTACGGTCATGTTCACGTAGATGTCATCACCCGGGCGAAGGCCGCCGACATCGGAGACCCCCTGTTCGATCGTTGGTTGACCTGGAGACGTCGTCGGGCCGCCTCCGCGCGGAACGACCGGCGATGGCAAGGGCTGTCCGTTGAGTTGCAGGCCGATGAAGTTGCAGGGAACCTGGTCTGCCTCCGTCGTCCCGGAGCAGGGCGCAGACGTCACGTCGATGACACGCGCCTTGATCGGTGGATCTGGAAACAGGGTTGAGCCGGAGG
>JANOJI010000500.1:0-7204 GCA_031408175.1 Ilumatobacteraceae bacterium | reverse complement strand
GCCATCACGGTCGTCACCCGGTCACGGTGCTGGCGCTCCAGCACCTGGCCGACGGCGAGCGCGAAGTCTGCAGCACCGTCGTGTGTCGCGGGAGTGTTCAACGGTACGTACATCTGCATGCCCTTCGAGCCCGACGTCTTGCACCAACCCTCCAGGTCCACCGCGGCCAGCACCTCTCGCACCCACAAGGCGATCTCGCAGCACTCCTTGATCGCTGCCGGCGCACCGGGGTCGAAGTCGAAGACCATCGCCAGCGGCGTTTCCAGGTCGTCTGAAACCGCCATCGGTACGTGCAGTTCCAGAGCGGCCATGTTGGCTGCCCACACCAACGCCGCCGGCTCGTCGAATCGGCAGTAGCCGATGTCACCGCCACGATCCCCTGGTCCGGGCGCTGTGGGTATCCACGAGGGACGGTGCTTCGGGCAACGCTTCTCGAAGAAGCCCGCTTTCTCCACGCCGTCGGGGAACCGCTTCAACGTGATGCACCGTCCGGCCAGATGCGGCAGCATCACCGGGGCGATGCGGGCGTAGTAGTCGATCACCTCGCCCTTGGTCGTACCGGTGTCGGGGTACAGCACCTTGTCGAGGTTCGACAGCGGCAGTTCACGCTCACCGACCCTGACGACGGTCCCACCGCTCACGCGGACTTGCGGACTCGGCGCGGCTTGGCTTTGGTGTCGGAGCCAACCACCTCGAGCTCGGGCCCACCGGCAGGGTGGCGACCTCGAGCGGCCTTGGCAGCTTTGACGCTGGCCTCCAATGCTGCCATCAGGTCGACAACTTTCGGTGCCTCGGCGGCTGGGGCCGGCAGCTCGAACTCCTCTCCGGCGGCTTTGCGTTCGATCAGGTCGAGTACCTGTTCGCGGTAGGCATCGCGATACTTCGACGGATCGAAGTCGGCTGACAACGAGGCGACCAATGCCTCGGCCATCTTCACTTCTTTGGCGCTGACTTCGATCGAGTCGAGCACTTCCAACTCCTCGATGGAGTCGACTGAGACGACTTCGTCGGCGAACACCATCGTGCTCATCAGCAGCGTGCCCTCCGAGGCGCGCACGGCGGCGACGTACTGCTTGTTGCGCATCACGAACCGACCGATGGCGACCTTGCCAGCGGCTTCCATGGCCTGGGCGAGCAGCGCATACGGCTTCGGGGTCTTGTCGGGAGCGAGGATGTACGGCGAGTCGAAGTAGACCGGATCGATCTCGTTGAGATCGACGAATTCCTCGAGGTCGATGCTCTTGGTCGCCGAGGGGATGAACGCCTCGAGTTCGTCGGGATCGACGACGACATATCGGCCCTTGCTGATCTCATAGCCCTTGACGATGTTCTCGTCGGGCACGTCCTCGCCGGTCTCGGCCGACACCTTCTTCAGCCGAATGCGGCTGAGCGTGCGTTCGTCGAGCTGGTTGAACGACACGCTCTTCTTACTGACGGCATGGAACATCTTGATGGGGATGGCTACGAGCCCGAAACTAATCGTCCCGCTCCACACTGGCCTTGGCATAGCTACAAGTCTGCCCCGAATCTCGCCGTTTAACCAGGCTGGACTAGCCGGCGAGCACGGCGCGCGCCACGAGATCGGTCCCGAAGGCAGTGAGAATGGCCAGATACAGCAGTCCGGTCGCCGCCATCACCGCCGAGTAGTACCGCTCGCGCAGGGCCGCCTTGGTGACGAACACCAGCATGATGGTCGTCACCGCGCAGGCTCCCCAGAACCAGCCGAGGGTGCCGTTCCAACCGTCGTCGACGCCGCCGGTCCACACCGAGAGCATGCCCGTCGGCAGCAGCAGCGCCACGACCTCGGCCGGCCAGACCCAGCCGACGGCCTGAACCAGTTCGTTGAGATGCCGGCGTGGAAGCCCGGGTTGCACCAGATACCAATGGCCCAGCAGCATTGCATCGGTCACAGAACCCAGGAACGCGGCTCCGGCGATCGTTCGCAGCAGCGACACAGTGATGTTGCCGCCCGCGTCGACCGCGGCAGCGACCAGTCCGGCGATGCCGAGGATCGGGGCGAACAGATCGAGGACTGGGGGGAACTCGCGGCCGGCCAGTGGCTGCTTGATGCTGCGCTCGATACCGGTCATCTCGGCCACCCGTTGCGATCGGCGATCGTGCTCGTCGGATTGACCGGCAACACCAGCGTGGCGATGCACCACCGACACAACGAGGGCAAACAGCGCAGCGATCACCACCGCTGCGGCGCTGATCTCGCGGACCCACACCACACCGAACCGCGCTCCGATTGCCGCTGCCGCTGCGGCCATCATCAGGTAGATGCCGCGCAGCAACCAGCCGTAGCCGATTCCCACCTCGCGCCGGCGCGTTGTGAACCACAGGAACGCGAGTCCGCCGACCGACCACTGCAGCAATACGGTGGCGGCATCGAGGCGGATCACGCCGGGCAGGCTAACGACCCAACCCGTTCCACAGCGGGGGATCGGCCGGACAACATTTCTTTCCAGTTACAAAACCTTTTGATTACCGGAGCGTGTCACATCTGTACAATCGAACTCAGTGGACGGCCTCGCAAGAGTTCGTTCGCTCACGAAGTCTCTCCGGTGGTGCCGGTGCCCACTTCGTCGAGACCGCACCCGTCCCGCATATCGACGAAGCTTCCGCCCGCCGCGCGATGCCAGCACCGCCGGGGAGCTCCAATACGAGCCCTCATGACCACCGTCCCGGTCATGAGGGTTCGTTGTATTCCCTCCGATATCACACCATGTCGACATTCCCACGCCGTACATTCCTTCCGATGCGATTTCCAGCCACGGTCCTGGCCATGTTGATCCTCCTGGCCGGTTGCTTCACGGGTGAGCGGCCGTCGTTCGCGACCGAGGCCTTCCCGCCTGGATCGTCGAGCGGAGACCCGGCGATCGACCAGGTCTTGAACCTGCTCGAAGCGACGAACGAGGGACCGTACACCGCCGACTACTCCGTGCTGACCAAGTTCGGTAACACCTCTCGTCCTGCCAGCGTTTCCATTGCGGCGGCCCGTCGGTCGGTCACTGTCGGTGGCGTTCGGTTCATCAGCGACAACGGCTCGTCGCAGACCTGCATCCTCGACGCGACCGAGCCGTGTTCGGCGACCATCGATCCGGCGCGAATCAGTGATACCCAGATCACGCCCGACTTCTATGCGAGCGATGCCGCCGTACGGTTGCGTCGCAACGCTGTGGCTCGTATCGGACCGCCGGTTGCCCACGTCGAGGAGATCGCCGGACAATCAGCAACATGCGTCGATGTGCCGGTGCCGGGCGGCACGACGGTGTTCTGTGCGCTGCCCAATGGGCCACTTGCCCGCCTCGACGACGGCGCGGTGTTGATCAACCTCACCCAATTTGCCCCGGCGCTCGACGAGTCGCTGTTCGCGACCGCCGGGCCGTAGGGTTTCGGTATCAGGGGTTGGCGTTACGGGTCAGGCGTCGACGCTGACCAACGCGTGATCCGCGTCGTTGACCGCCAGCGGGCCGGCATCGGTGGCTACGACGATGTCTTCGAGGCGCATTCCCCATCGACCGGGTAGGTAGATCCCCGGCTCGACACTGAAGGCGTGACCGGATTCGAGGCGAAGGCCGTTGCCTTCGACCATGTAGGGGTCTTCGTGCTCCTCCATACCGATCCCGTGACCGGTGCGATGCATGAAGTAGTCGCCGTACCCGGCATCGGCGATGATGCGGCGGGCGACCCGGTCAACCTCTTCGCACGGCGTGCCGACCGTACCGGCCAGCACTGCCGCCCGTTGCGCTTCTCGCAACACGGCGTAGGCGTCGGCCACTTCGGCGGGTGGCTCGCCCAGGAACACGCATCGGGTGATGTCGCTGCAGTAGCCGTTCATCGTGCCACCGAAGTCGCACAACACGATCTCGCCGTCGTTGATCACACGCTGGCTGGCGTGGTGGTGTGGCGAGGCCGCATTCTCGGCGGAGGCGACAATGGCGAAGTTGACGCGTTGGTGACCCTCGGCGACGATTCGTGCCCCGAGATCGGCGCTCACCTCAGCCTCGGTGCGACCCGCCAACGGAATTCGGCCAGCTTGCAGTTCGGTCGCGATCCGATCGACCGCAGCTCCGGCAGCAGCCAGTGCCGCAATCTCCGCTGCGTCTTTGCGCATCCGCAGTGCGTTCATCACTTCGGTTGACCGCGCATACCGCGTCGACGACGACGGCCAGTGCTGCAACAGATCGACCAGGAAGCGGGCCCACATCGTGTCGCCGATGGCAGCCGATGTCGGGCGGCCGACGAGTCCGGCGACGACGGCGACCGGGTCGTCGGTCTCGTTCCACGGGTGGAGCGTGAACACGCCGGGTTGGTCCACCACCCGAGGTGCTTCCAACCGCGGCACCACCAGCGTCGCGTCTCCATCGCGTGGTACCACAAGCATGGTGAGTCGTTCCAACGGCATCGCCTCGTAGCCGGTCAGGTACGGGAGGTCGCGGCCGACCGAGACCAGCAAGACGTCGATGCCGGCGTCGTGCATTCGGGCGCGTGCGCGATCGATGCGGTCGAGGTATGTGGCTGTCGACGATGCGGCGCTCATCGTGCCATTCTGGCTCAGACGAACGACAACGACACGGTGTCGGCAACCGACACCGCGTCAGCGGCCTGACGGGCGTGATAGCTGCTGCGCGTCAACGGACTGGCCTCGACATGACCGATACCCAGCGATTCACCGACGCGCTTCCATTCCGCGAACTCCGCCGGGTCGACCCAACGAGCAACCGGGAGGTGATGGGTGGTCGGCCGCAGATACTGGCCGATGGTGACGATGTCGACCCCTACCCCGGCCAGGTCGGCGAGGCACCCGGTGATCTCGGCGGGCGTCTCGCCCATGCCGACGATCAACCCCGACTTGGTCGTCAACCCTGCAGCCTTGGCACGGGCCAGAACCGACAGGCTGCGCGCGTATCCCGCGGAAGGCCGCACAGCACGTTGGAGCCTGGCGACGGTCTCGATGTTGTGGTTCAACACGTCGGGTCGAACATCGAACAGCACACTCAATGAGTCGGCGTCGCCCTTGGCATCGGAGATCAACGTCTCCACTCGCGTGCCAGGGCAACGCTCGCGGATCGCTTCCACACAGCGGGCGACGTGCGTCATGCCGCCATCGGGTAGATCGTCGCGCGCCACCATGGTCAGTACCGCATGAGCCAGCCCCATGCTGGCCACGGCTGCGGCTACCCGGCCGGGCTCGTCGTCGGCGGGCGCCGACGGCTTGCGTGTGTCGACCAGACAGAACCCGCAGGCCCGCGTGCACCGCTCGCCCAGCAGCATGAACGTTCCCGTTCCGTCGGCCCAGCAGTCGCTGAGATTGGGGCAGCCGGCTTCCTCGCAGACGGTGACCAGACCGAGATTGCGAACCGTCTTCTTCAACGCGATCACCTCTGGCCCATGCACCACCTTGGGACGCAGCCAATCCGGTTTCCGGGTCGAGATCGCCAGGCCGTCTGCGACTCCAACTTGGGCGAGACGCCGCACCACCGCGCCGGGCCCCTCGCCGCGCGAGAACGCCGAGAGATCATCCGGCCGATGCTTCCAGGCGACGTCTTGACGTTCCATCGCCCGATCACCCGAATTGGCGCCCCACACAGCGGCAGCGTGTCGGGCGACGATTTCGGCGACATCTTGCAACGAGGCGTCGATGCCTTCCTCTGCCAGTGAGGTGACCGGACGGTCGGGTATCCCACAGGGCACGATGTAGTCGCGCATGTAGCGCATGTCGGGTGCAATGTTGAGGGCGAAGCCGTGCATGGTGCGACCGTGGGCAAGGCGAACGCCGATCGCACAGATCTTGCGCGGGCTCGGCCCGCTGACCCCGACCCACACGCCGGGATACTCGTCGAGACAACCGACATCGGCCACACCGAGTTCGTTGAGGGTGGCGACGATCACTCGCTGGATCGCGCAGACATGGTCGGCCGCGCCGATGGAGTTCGACACGTTGACGATGGGGTAGCCGACCAGTTGACCGGGCCCGTGATAGGTCACGTCGCCACCGCGTTTCACCGACACGAGTTCGGCTCCCACCGAAGCCGGATCGACCAGCACGTTGACGGCGAGGTCGGCACGCGGGCCGTGGGTGAAAACGTGAGGGTGTTCGAGCAACAACAGATGGTTCTCGATGCCATCGGTGAACAACGCCTGCTGCACCGCGAGCGCCTCGCGATACGGAACCCTGCCGAGCCAGCGAACCCGCAGTGTCATGTCACAGCTCGGCGGACCAGTCGCGAGTTTCGAGTGCCTGCTTGATCTTGACCAGGAAACCGGCCGCGTACGCTCCGTCGAACGCGCGGTGGTCCCAGGACATCGCCAGGTTGCCGACGGGATGGATGGCAATGCCCTCGCCACCATCCGCGGCGCGCACGACGACGGCCTTGCGGGTGATCGCGTCGGTCGACAGGATCGCGACCTGCGGTTGGTTGATGATCGGCATCGTCAGCACGCTGCCGGCCGAGCCGTTGTTGGAGATCGTGAACGTGCCACCGCTGATCTCGTCGGGACTCAGATGGCGGCTTCGGGCCCGTGCAGCGAGGTCGTTGATCTCGCGCGCAAGTGCCCGCAAGCGCTTGGTCTCGGCGGCGCGCACGACGGGCACGAGCAGGCCCTGATAGTCGAGATCGACGGCGATTCCGATGTCGATGAAGTTGTGCACCACCAGGTCATCGTCGGAGACGCTGGCGTTGAGATGCGGGAACTCCTCCAGTGCCTCGACCACGGAGCGGGTGATGAACGGCAGGTAGGTGAGCCCGAAGCCCTCCGTGGACTTCCATTCGGCCTTGACCTGATTACGAGTGATATCGACATTGGCGAAATCGACCTCGACCACGCTGAACGCGTGCGGGCTGACGCCCTTGCTCATCACCATGTGGCTGCCAGTGAGTTTGCGGATCTTCGACAGCCTCACCGTCGAGTCACGCTCGCCCGCAGCGACGGCGGGCGCTGGGGTTGGCAGCGGTGCCGGAGCCGGACTGGGCGCGGCGGCGGCCGGGGCCGGGGCAGGGGCAGGGGCCGGCGCAGCAACGGGTGCCGGGGCCGCCGCTGGTGGCGCGGCCGGGGCGGGCGTGCGATCGATGTAGTCGAGCACGTCGTCGCGCGTGATTCGTCCGCTCGGGCCGGTGCCCGCAAGAAGGTCGACGTTGATGTTGTGCTCGGCTACGAGACGCCGAACGACTGGCGAGAGCAGTCGGTTGTCGGAAGGCAC
>JANOJI010000499.1:0-6005 GCA_031408175.1 Ilumatobacteraceae bacterium | reverse complement strand
CAGAACCATCCGAGACGGCCATACGCGTTGGTCGCCGGAGCACGGCCGACGGGCATCGCCTCAACAAGGCCGGGGTGGATGAACATCTCGCCGATCACAGCCTGCGCATCGGGCAGGATCGTCATGTAGTCCTTCCATGCTGTCGACAAGAAGTCGACGAGTTCGGAGTTGTGGACCCGCAGGATGGGCTCCATACCGTGCGCTGTCGGCTCGACGATCGCGAATGATCCACCGTCGAGTGCTTGGACGATGCGGTCGACACGCTCGGGTACCTCGAACCGGCCGACCATCGTGCCCGAGTAGACGTCATATTCCGGGTCGTGCGACCGGTGGTCACCGTTGGTGATGACAGAGACTGGCTGGCTGAACATAGAACCGACTGTAGATCGTCTCCTACACGTCGTTCGATGGTCTTGGGATGCGTGCGACGGCTTGCACTTCGATGCCACCTCGCGGTCGCTGTGTGAGAGTGACCGTGACCCACTTGGGCTGGGCGGTGGCCATGACCTCGCCGGCAATCTCGGCGGCGAGGGCCTCGGCAAAGACGGGCCGATCGCGGAAGCTCCACAGGTACAGCTTGAGACTCTTCGACTCGATGCACCACTGATCGGGCGCGTATTCGATGACGACGTGGGCCAGGTCGGGCTGCTGTGTGACAGGGCACATCGATGCCACTTCGTCAGTGGTGAATCGCACTGTAGTGACGTTCGCCGGCGCCGGGAACACTTCGACGTGCTCGATGGGATGACGAACCGTGTGACCCAAGACAGTCAATTCCATCTCCCAGAGGGTAGGCGTGTCTTGGCCCGGCGCCTACGCTGCTGGGCATGGGATCGTTGTTGGACGACCGTCAGATCGAGCAATATCACCGCGATGGCTTCCTGGTGATCGAGGGTTTCGTCGACAAGACCGCCTGCGACGACTTGAAGGCCGCGGCATACCAGATCGTGGCCAACTTCCAGCCGAGCGACGAGCGCACGATCTTCACGACCACGGAGCAGGAACGTGTCAGCAACGGCGAGTTCCTGGCATCGGGCTCCGGCGTGTGGTGCTTCTTCGAGGAGGAGGCGTTCGATTCGGACGGCCAGCTTCGCTCATCGAAGGAGCTGAGCATCAACAAGATCGGCCATGCGATGCACGACCTGGACCCGACGTTCGAACGGTTCTCGTACCGGCCCGAACTGGCGCGCGTCGCAGCCGACATCGGTCTCGCCGACGCGCTGGCGCTGCAGAGCATGTACATCTTCAAGCAGCCACTGATCGGCGGCGAGGTTGTCTGCCATCAAGACAGCACATTCCTGTACACCGACCCGATGACGGTCACCGGGTTCTGGTTCGCGATCGAAGACGCGACGACGCAGAACGGCTGCCTCTGGACGAAACCCGGCGGTCATCACACCAGCCTGCGCAAACTGTTCAAGCGAGCAGGTCACAGCGACTCCGATGGCACAATCTTCGAAGAACTCGACCCGTCACCGCTACCTTTGCCGTCCGAGCTGGTGCCGATCGAGGCCGCCGCCGGCACCCTGGTGATCCTGCACGGTTTGCTTCCGCACTGGAGCGATATCAATCGATCGGCGACCAGCCGCCATGCGTATTCGCTGCATTGCGTATCGGCGGCTGCCGAGTATCCCGAGTGGAACTGGCTACGCCGCTCGCCCGACATGCCGTTGCGCTCGCTCGCCGGGGTCGCCGCATGAACATCCGCTCACTACCGAAAGCGTTGTTGCACGACCACCTCGATGGCGGTCTTCGGCCGGCGACAGTGATCGAGTTGGCCGCCGAGTACGGCTACACGAAGTTGCCGACGACCGATGTCGACGACCTCGCCGCCTGGTTCAACAGCGGTGCAAAGCGAAACGACCTCGTGCTGTATCTCGAGACGTTCGCGCACACGGTCGGTGTCATGCAGCACCGCGACGCAATCGAGCGCGTCTCGTATGAATGTGCTCAAGACCTCGCCGCCGACGGCGTCGTGTACGCCGAGGTTCGTATGGCTCCTGAGCTGTGCACCGAGGAGGGCGTGACCCTCGATGAGGCGGTCGAGGCGATGCTCGATGGCTTCCGTCGCGGTTCGGCCGGAACCGATCTGACGATCTACCTCATCTGTTCGGCCATGCGAACCGCGGCGCGCAGCCGAGAGATCGCCGAGCTGGCGGTGCGGTGGCGCGATGCCGGTGTGGTGGGCTTCGACATCGCCGGCGCCGAGGAGGGCTTCCCGCCAACTCGCCATCTCGATGCGTTCGAGTACGTGCGTCGCGAGAACTTCCACACCACCATTCACGCCGGCGAGGCCTTCGGCCTGCCAAGCATCTGGGAAGCCGTGCAATTCTGCGGCGCCGAGCGTCTCGGTCACGGGGTCCGCATCGTCGATGACATCGTCGGACCACCCGGCGAGGAAGAGCTCGGGCGCCTGGCGGCATTCGTTCGCGACCGCCGAATCCCGTTGGAGCTGTGTCCGACCTCCAACCTCGGTACGGGTGTGTGCAAGACCATCGCCGAGCATCCCATCGGCATGCTGCGGCGACTGCGGTTCCGGGTCACCGTCAACACCGACAACCGGCTGATGAGCGCGACGTCGATGACGTACGAGATGGAACAGTTGGCCGAAGCGTTCGGTTGGGGCCTCGACGATTTCGAGTGGCTCACGATCAACGCGATGAAGAGTGCGTTCGCGGCCTTCCCCGAGCGACTGCGGATCATCAACGGCGTCGTCAAGCCGCGCTACGCACTCGCTCGTGCCGAGCAGAGCGTCGGGCTGAGCTGAGTTCGGCAGCAAGGTGAGACGAACCCGATCTATATCCGGGAGAGTCTGCTCGGATTCGATCAAGCGCTTGATGACTCCGGCCCCGCATCCGGGCGCCAGTCATCACACGCACTGATCACGCAGGTGCGCTTGACGACTCCGGTTCGCCGTGGACCAACTGCACGTAACGCAATCGTGCTTGCGTCAAGGAGCCGCCTGCTGAACTCGGTCTTTGCCTGAATCTGACACACTCGGGTCATGACCGTCGCCGTCCATCTCGTCGAGCATCCCCTCATCGCTGATTCGCTGACCAGGGTGCGGGACAAAGACACGCCCAACGCTCTGTTCCGGCAGGAGCTGGAGCGGATCGGCACGCTGCTGATCGCAGAGGCCACCAGGGGCCTCGCCACCCATGAAGTTCGAGTCATCACTCCGTTGGTGGCAACCTCCGGGCGAGCACTCTCGTCGCAGCCAGTGGTGGTACCCGTTCTCCGTGCCGGTCTCGGCTTCGTCCATGCTGCCCAGGAGCTGCTGCCGAATGCCGATGTCGGCTTCATCGGCGTGTCACGCGACGAGGAAACGTTCCAACCAAAGCCCTACGTCAACAAGTTGCCGGAACACCTCGCCGGTAGGCAATGCATCGTGCTCGACCCCATGCTGGCCACCGGAGGTTCGCTGGCGCACACCTGCCAGCTGTTGCTGGAACGCGGTGCAACGGGAACGATCATCGTCGTGTGCGTGCTGGCTGCGCCGGAGGGTATCGCCCACCTGAAAGCGGCCGGACTCCATCTGGCGATCTACACCGCCGCCGTCGATGAGCATCTCAACGAGCACGCCTTCATCGTCCCCGGCCTCGGCGATGCCGGCGACCGCCAGTTCGGCTCCCCCGCCTCCTCGTAGACCCGCTGACCGAGTGTTTGTCGCCCGCCCGTGGTGGCGGCAGACACTCGTTTGAGCCGCACCGGGCCGGAAACACTCGGTCGGGGTTAGAGGAGGTCGGCGAGGGAGTTCAGGTATGGCGCAGGATCGATGTCGATGCCCTCGCCGTACAACTTGACCTTTGGCTCGGTGCCGCTCGGACGAAGTTGCAGGCGCAGCTCAGGGCCGAGTTGCAGGCGCAACAACCCGGCCTCGTCGAACCACTCGACCGCGGTCACAGACCGATCGTCGACCTCGGTCGGTGGCTTGGCGCGCAGTCGCTCCACAGCGGCGACCCCATCCACGGGTGGCATCTTCACCGAGAGGTCGGCCATGACATGTCTGCCGAATCGGGCGCTGATCGCGTCGAGCCGACCTTGCAAGGTCACGCCCTCAGCGGCGGCCAGGGCTGCGACCTCGGCCAGCAACACCGCCGCGCTGATTCCATCCTTGTCGAGTGGCCGGCCGCACACGAGATATCCGAGGGCCTGCTCGTAACCGAACACGAAGTGCGAATCGGGATGGCTCAAGACCGTATGGCCGATCCATTTGAATCCTGTGTACGTCTCAGCGAATTGCACCCCGTACGCGACGGCCATCTTCGACAGCAACGACGACGAGACCAGCGTCGTGATGACCAGCCGATCGTCGCCCGCGGTGTGGCGCAAGATGTGGTCGGCGAGCAACCATCCGATCTCGTCACCCTGCAGTCGCCTCCAGCCGCCCTCTGGCGTGGGGATAGCCGCGCCGAGGCGATCGGCGTCGGGGTCGTTGCACAGAGCGACAGCCGCATCGCACGCCGCAGCTTGGGCCAACAGCAGGTCCATCGCGCCGGGCTCTTCCGGATTGGGGAACGAGACCGTCGGGAAAGCAGCGTCGGGTTGTTGCTGCTCGGCGACGACGAACGGCGTGGGAAAACCGGCGCGGTCGAAAGCCGCCACCAAGGTGTCGCCGCCGACACCGTGCATCGCCGAGTAGGCCACCGGCACGCCGGCGAGCTCGGCACGAAACCGGACCGCGGGTATGTCAGCGAGGTACGCCTGCACGTACGAATCGTCGAGCCATTCGATCAACGGATCATCCGGCGCCGACATCACCACCGCGCACGGATCGATCACGTCGATGCACGCCGCAATCTCGGCGTCGACCGGTGAGACGATCTGCGCACCGTTGGCCGTGAACACCTTGTAGCCGTTGTCGGCCGGAGGGTTGTGCGATGCGGTGACCACCACACCGGCTGCAGCACCGACACCGACGACGTTCCACGCCAGCATCGGCGTCGGCACGATGTGGGGAAAGATCATGGCCCGCACGCCGCGTGCAGCGCATACCCGTGCCGTGTCGAGCGCGAACGAATCGCTCTTTCGTCGGGCGTCGTAGCCGATGATCACACCCCGATCAGCAGCATAGGCCTCGGCTTTCAGCAGGTACTCGACAAGGCCGGCGGCGGCCTGTTGCACGACCAACCGGTTCATCCGTTGCGGCCCGGCCCCCACCGCGGCGCGAAGACCTGCGGTCCCGAATTGCAGCCGACCATCGAACCGAACGGCCAGTTCGTCGTCGGAGCCGGCGAGCAAGGACTCCAGCTCCTCACGCATGTCGGCATCGGGTTCGGCGGCCAGCCAACGGCGCGCCTCGCTGCGGAAATCGCTCATGGCAAGAGCGTACGCAACTCCACCAAGGGTCGCGGACCGACGTGCGAGATCACTTCAGCAGCCGCGATCGCACCAAAGTGTGCGCAGTCGCTGAGCGACCGGCGGCGCGTGTAGCCGTACAGGAAACCTGCGGCAAACAGGTCGCCGGCGCCGGTTGTATCGAGCACATGGTCGACCGGTTGAGCCGGGGCGCGCAACACATCGTCGGGAGTGACGACCATGCAGCCATCGGCCCCGGTTGTGATCACGGCCAGCGAGCAGTCGTGGCGCACGGCGCGCAGCGCTTCGTCCATCGAGTCGACCTCGTACAGCGACATCAACTCTGCCTCGTTACCGAACAGCAGGTCGACCTCGGCGGTCACCAGCGCCCGAAAGTCGCCGCGGTGACGATCGACACAGAACGAGTCGCTCAACGTCAACGAGACGAGACGATCGTTGGCGTGAGCCACGCGCGCGGCAAAACGGAAGGCCTCCTTGGCCTCTGGCCGGTCGTAGAGATAACCCTCCATGTAGAGCACCTCGCCAGCGGCAACTGTGTCGGCATCGATGTCGGTCGGGCACAGCAGCGACGACACACCGAGGTAGGTGTTCATCGTTCGCTGCGCGTCGGGTGTGACGACGATGATGCAGCGACCGGTCGGTGTGCTCTCAGCCGGCGCGCCCGGGCGGAACTGCACGCCGACGGC
>JANOJI010000406.1:0-4080 GCA_031408175.1 Ilumatobacteraceae bacterium | reverse complement strand
GAGACGTTTGGTGCGGGGGAAGCGGGCCTCGTTGATCCGGCGCTGCCGTCTGCGTTCGACGCGTTCGTCGACCTCGGCGGAGAGGACCTCGGCCAGGAACGCAAGGTAGCTCTGCTGGGTGCGCTGGGCGATCTCGGCGAGACGTTCGGCGTCGGTGCGGACCACGGGAAGGCGGAGCTCGCGGGTAGCAGCGCCGATCGCTGCGGCTGCTGCGGTGTCGGTCATCTTGGTCATTGGGCCTCCAGCAGGTCGTCGTAGTCGGCGATCGATGGTGCGGGCCGGTCGAAGCGGCTGAGGCCCTCCCCGATCGGGGTGACCGTCGCGACGGCCGGCTCCCCGGCGCGTCGAGCTTCGATGGCGATCACCGCCGCGTCGATCGACCCCGCCGTGAGGGCTCGTTGCATGCCGGCGACGAGCGCGTCGGCGGGAATGGTCCGATGCAGCAGCAGCACCTCGATCAGGGCGCGGGTGCCGTCACGGTCACCGAGTCGGCGGCGGGCCTCAGCCCAGAACCGCTCATGGATCGGTCCGAACACGCCGCCGGCCCGGGCCCGTGCGAGGGCGGTGGCACCCGGGAAAGCCCCGGTCTTGATGGCCAACACCTCGAGGTAGTGGTCCAAGGCCAGAACCTCGTCGCCCTTGAGACCGCGAGCGTGGCGAGCCACGACCGCCGCCCCGTCGTAGACGTCGATGGTCTCGGCCCCGATGCGGACATCGAGCCGCTTGCCGACATGGCAAGCCGGGACCGAGTAGAGACAGCCACGGACCGAGACCCGGCTCTTGCGGTCCACCCGATGCGCTGCGAAGACGGTGAAGTCGAACGGTTCGCCCGGCAGCGCTCGCAGCGTGTCGACCTCGAGCGCGAAGTGCTCCGCCACGGTGATGCGCCGCTGGGCGATGAACCGCTGATCATCTCTGGCGGCGCCGGCCATCAACAACTCGTTGAGCTCGCCCATCGAGTTCACCCGTGGCACGGGCACCATGTGGCGGCGCCGGAACCGGCCGACCTCGCCCTCCACGCCACCCTTTTCGTGGCTGCCCTTCAGGCCAGGCTGACAAAAGAAGCTGTCGAACCCGTAATGCGACCGCAGGGCAATGAACCGGTCCGACTCGACCCGGTCCCTTCCCTTGAGGACCCGCTCGACCGCCGCCTTCAAGTTGTCGTAGCGGATCCGCCTGGGGACCCCGCCGAAGTGTTCGAACCCGCGGACATGACCATCGAGGAACACCTCCTGGGCTTCGTTCAGATACCCCCGGGCGTAGCCACGACCCGACGCCGACAGGCGCATCACGAACATCGACACATCCACCGGGATCCCAGCCAAGATCACGCTGGCCGTCCCAAAGTCGACCTCGGCCTCCTCGCCCAACGGGTGATGCTGAGGGACCATCACCTCCACCAGCGGCACGTCCATACGCCGACGAACCTCGGCCACGTAACGGCGCACCGTCGACTCACCCACCAACGCGTGATGCTCCTCAACCAGGCGCTGCCACACCCGCCGAGCGGTGTGCCGCTGCTTGCGTGGCGCCAGACGATCCGCAGACAGCCACTCGTCGATCGTCGGCTTCCACTGATCCAGAGCCGGGGCCGGCCGCTCCGACCGCTTGCGCTCGGGCGGCACCGCCGAAGCCAACGCCTGACGCACATCACGCCGGTGCACGCGGAACCGCCGCGCCAGCTCACGCACCGACAGCTGCTCGCGCTCATGCGCCTTGCGGATCTGCTCGTACAACGTCACCTTCGACCTCTTGGACATCCCCCTACGGTCGACGGCCAGCCACACCCACCGGTGGACCCCACCAGGTGGGGCCAAATCAGATGAGCACTACCCGCCCAAGTGGGGCCAGATCAGAAGAGCACACCCAGCTAATTCCTGTTTCGACTGCTCCCATGTGCGTCAGGCCTCCTGATGTGCTGCGGGCGGGTTGTGTCGCAAGGCGACCCGACCGGTGTCCGGATCGACGACCTCTACCAGTTCGTCGAGCGGTCCGTCGATCAGCCCATAGTCGATCAGCACGTCGACTTCGTCCTCACGGTTTCGTCGGCGGACGGATGTCACCACCGAGTCGATGAGGCTGCGGATCTCGACGAGCACCATCGGCAAATGGCGCACGGAGTAGTCCGACTCTTCGATGACCCCGGTCTCGGCGTCGCGCTTGCGCATGGTGGTGATCCCTTCGTCGTTCGTTTGCGGACTTCTTCATCACCTTCTCCCCCTCCCTTCAGGAGAAGCCACAGGGAATGATACACGTGACGTTAGTAACACGTCAAGGTGCTGTTAACGGATCTTTTACTTGACGTCAAACGCGCTTGACGGTATAGTTCGTGTCACAGAGCAACACGTGTCTGCTTCTGTCGGGTCCTCATACAGATGAGGAAATGCGGCCCGGATTCAGTGGGAAGCAGGCACGACACATAGACCAGAGATAGATCTAGAGATAGATCTAGATGACCGAAAGGGAAACGGGGCACTCACATGACTACAACAACGCGTCCAAGAGGAGCATCGGCCGGTGTCCGGGCGACTGTGACGCTCGGCGAAGAAGTTCACGAAGCAGTGCAGGAGGCGGCAGCCCGTGCCGGGCTGACCGTGCCTGAGTACTTGCGCCGGGCGCTAGCGTTGCAGCGCGCCCTGGACAAGTACATGGATGACGACACCTTGACCGTATTGGACCCGAACCGCGACAACGCGGAGGTCCACCTCCAACTGGTCTGATCCCCCGCTCGTCACAGCGTCGAGCAAAGTCGAACTCGGCTGATCAGTGACGTGGCGAGATTTCACTTCGTGATCTGCTTCGTTCCGATCTCACCCCCGGTGTCGGTTGGGTGCATCGCGTCGAACAGTGTCGCGCCGGAGTCGGTGACAGTTTCGACAAGTGATGGTGGCGATCTTGACGAGCTGCGGGAGCGGCCGCTTGGAGCGGACCGACGGCCATTAGCCGCCGAGACCGTGGGGGCGGCGACGGTGCTATGCGGGCCCAGATTGGTCGAGACCGCCGAAAGCACGTCCAGCGAATCAGACAAGTACGCGCCAGCCGAACAGCAGGTGCGTCGTGAAAAGCGCTGCGTCGGTGCGCCTCCCACACCGCGGGGTCCGCTCCAAATCGGCAGCGTCGAGCAAACAGAACCGAGCCGGGTCACCGACCCGGCGGCGCAACTTCGAACCTGCCGTACGACGCCGCTTCGGCATCCGCAAGAACGCCACCGGCAACCGACCAGGCCTTACTACCGCTAATTGGGAATGTCAAGCGGGATTGGCCCCAGCGTGCTCGTCTGATTTGGCCCCAGTGGGCGTAGCTCGGTGATCGCTGTCGAGAACCGGTCGCTGTGTGGCCTGTAGAGGCCTTGGTCCGACGGCGGCCGGGGTGAAGGTGACTTGGTGTGCGGCTGGTTCAGGTGCTGTTGCGTCGGGTCCGGGTTCGGGTGGTGCGGAGGCGGTAGCTGTTGGTGCCGGTCTCGAGGATGTGGGCGTTGAAGGTGACGCGGTCGACGATGGCGGCCACGAGGCGGGGGTCGGGGATGACGGTGCCCCACTCGCTGAAGGGGAGGTTGCTGGCCAGCGCGACGCTGGCCTTCTCTTCGCGTTCGGTCAGGATCTGGAACAACAGCTCGGAACCGCGGGCGTCGAGCTGGACGTAACCGAGTTCGTCGAGGCAGAGCAGATCGAATCGGCCGTAGCGGGCCACGATTCGTGAGAGGCGTCGTTCGTCGGCGGCTTCGGCGAGTTCGTTGACGAGCTGCGCGGCGGTGGCGTAGCGGACTCGTCGTCCTTGTTCGCACGCCGCGATCCCAAGACCGATGAGCAGGTGGCTCTTGCCGGTGCCGGAGTCGCCGAGCAGCACGATGGGTTCGCCGGCGTCGAGGTAGGTGCCAGATGCGAGGGTGGCGATCGTGGCGGGGTTGATGGTCGGGGCGGCGTCGAGGTCGAAGTCGGCGAGACGTTTGGTGCGGGGGAAGCGGGCCTCGTTGATCCGGCGCTGCCGTCTGCGTTCGACGCGTTCGTCGACCTCGGCGGAGAGGACCTCGGCCAGGAACGCAAGGTAGCTCTGCTGGGTGCGCTGGGCGATCTCGGCGAG
>JANOJI010000285.1:0-12440 GCA_031408175.1 Ilumatobacteraceae bacterium | reverse complement strand
TCGCTGCACAAGAACACGGCCGCCTGGGCATGGTCGTCGGCCGACAATGGTCCACCACCGGAGACAGGCATGCGCGCTTTGACGATGTCGAGGGTCTCGGGATCAGATGCGGCGCGGGTGGCCATCGGCGTCAAGGTCAGCGCCGGCAGGATGGCGTTGAAACGGATTCCGGCGGCGCCGTATTGGCAGGCGCCGTTGATGGTCAGCGAGTTGATCCCACCTTTGGCCGCGGCGTAGGCGAGGGTGTTGAACGCGCCGGCCACGGGGTTGGTGGCGGCGACTGACGACACGTAGACGATCGATCCGCCGCTCGGCTGGTCGAGCATGATCTTGACTGCTTCTCGTGAACTGAGAAACGCAGTGTTGAGGTTCAAGGCGACGGTCGTGTTCCACGACTGCAGCGAGGTGGAATGCAATGGTCCGTCGCCGAATGGTCGGCCGCTGCCGCCTGCGCACGCAAGCAAGGCATCGAGCCGATCGTAGGTCTCGGCACATCGAGCGAAGGCTCGTTCAGTGTCGCTTTCGTCGGTCAGATCGGCGGCGACCCAGGTGATGCCGGTATCGGGTCCGACGCGCTCGGCCAGCGCGACACAATCCTCTTCGCGCAGTGCAACCACGAACAGTCGGGCCCCTTCTGCGGCGAATCGAAGTGCAGCGGCCTCGGCGATCCCCGTTGCTCCGGTGATGCCACACACCTTGCCCGCGAGGCGTCCGCTGACGTTTGGCTGGTTCATGACGGGCACGCCTCCATTGCAATCTCCACGAATTGCTTCACCGACTTGGATTGATCATCGATGCGCCACGCGAGATGGAACTCGTCGAACCGCTCGACCGGCTGGAGCGGGCAGATGACCACGCCGTCGCGGCTGACGTGTGCAGCCTGCCAGGCGTTGAGCCAGCCGATACCAGAACCGACGGCGACCATGTCGAGCATGCGCTCGACCTGGCTCGCGGGATGCACGACCCAAGCGGGGCGCACATCGAGCGCCGTGCAGTACGCCACGGTCGCGTCGTGATACGTCGGTGCCTCGTCGCGCTCGACCAACAGCACCGGCTGCCCTTCCAGATCCGTGGCGTAGACGACCGGGTACTCGGCCAGCGGATGATTTTGGGGTACAGCAACATGATCGAACGGCACCCGCGCCAGTACTTGTGAGGCAAGCAGATCGGGATACGGGACTGGTGGATGAACTAGGCCGATCGACAATCGACCTTCGCGGAGATCCTTGAAGATCCGCAACGAGGTGAACGCCGACGGGCGAACGGCGATGTGCGGGTGAGCGTCGTGAAATTGGCGCGCTGCGGCTGCGGCTGCGTGCTCGCTGCCGTGGCAATAGCCCAGCGTCAACGGTTGATCGGTCGACTCGGCAGAGTGGCGCAGCGTCTCGGCGAGGCCGGTGAAACGATCGACGGCACGAAGCGCAGACCGTGCCTCGTGCAGCAGTCGCGACCCAGCAGGAGTGAGGTGCACCTGTCGGGTCGACCGCTCGAACAACTGCACGCCGAGTTCGGCTTCGAGCTCGCGGATGCGTTGCGACAACGGGGGAGCGGTCATGTGCAATCGCGCAGCAGCACGACCGAAGTGCTGCTCCTCGGCCACCGTCACGAAGTAGGTCAGCCGGCGCAGATCCATATGGTTGGACCGTAGCAGCAGCACGCCGATTGTGACCGGTTACGACATGATCCGTGTCGCATCGGGTCGTGGACTTCGCTCGTGACCCCTGAGACAATCGTCACATGAAGATGATGTGGTTTCACTTGATGCCGTATCCGGACCTGCCGGACGACTTCAATACCAAGCATCGCAGCGTGTGGGTCGACATCGACCCGGCCTTGTTCGACCGCGACGTCATGGCCGAGACCTACGACACCTACATCGATCAACTGGTGTACGCCGAGGACTGCGGTTTCGACGGGATCTGCGTCAACGAGCACCACAACAACGGATACGGGCTGATGCCATCCCCGAATCTGATCGCCGCAATCCTGGCCAACCGCACCTCGCAGGCTGCCATCACCGTGCTCGGCAATTCGGTGGCGCTCTACAACCCGCCAATCCGCGTCGCTGAAGAGTTCGCCATGCTCGACCTGTTCTCGCGGGGCAGGTTGATCGCCGGGTTTCCCGTCGGCACGGCGATGGATACCACGCACTCCTACAGCATCAACCCCGGCAACCTGCGACCTCGCTATTACGAGGGCATCGACCTGATCATGAAGGCATGGCAGGCCACCGAGCCCTTTGCCTACAACGGCCGGTTCAACCAGCAGCGGTACGTCAACCCCGTGCCGCGTCCGTGGCAGAAGCCACATCCGCCGGTGTGGATTCCAGGCGGAGGCTCTATCGAGACATGGGACTTCTGCGCCAAGAACGACTTCGTCTACGGCGCGCTGACCTACTACGGGTACAAGATGGTTCGCGAGACTGTCGCCGGGTATTGGCAGCGGGTGGAAGCCCACGGACGCGACGACAACCCGCACCGCCTCGCGGTCACCCAGTTCATCGGCGTCGCCGACACTGATGCCGAGGCCTACAAGTTGTACCGCGAACCGGCGGAGTACTTCTTCAACCGATCGCTGCATGTGTACCCCGGCTTCACGGATGCGCCCGGCTACGTCACCGAGGCCTCGGTCCGTGCGCGCTACCAATCGCAGGTACGTCAGGTGGCCCGCAACAAGCAGGCCAAACACGACCTCACGTGGGACGAGATGGTCGACAACGGCTACGTCGTGATCGGCGGCCCCGACACGGTGCGTGAGCAACTCGAGGAAGCGGCCCGAGAACTTCGCATCGGTCATCTCTGCGCCATGCTGCAGTTCGGCAACATGAGCGATGAGTTGACGCGGTACAACACAAAGCTGTTCGGAGACAAGGTTGCACCGGGTCTGCGAACGCTGTTCTCGGAGTACGACGATCCTTGGTGGCCACAGAATGCCCGCTGAACGTCTCGTCTATCTGTTCGGCACCGCCGGCCATCCGGAGCTATCGCCGGCGATGCGCGCCGTCGAGGCGGCGGGTTGGGAGGTCATCGTTCCGTCGGTGCCCGGCTTCGATGGTGTCCCCGGTTTCGAGCCTCGCGACGAGTACCTCGACTGGATCACCACGTTCTGGGATTCGATCGACGCGACCGGCGCCACTCCGTGCCCCGTTGTCGGTGCGTCGATCGGCGGATTGTTCGCGGCCGAGCTCGCCGCACTGCGACCCGAGGCGGTCACTGGCGTGGCCTTGTTGGCTCCCTTCGGAATAGCCGACGCGGCGAATCCAGGCTTCAACATCTACGGCACGCCCTCCGCCCAACGCATGGCCCACCTGTTTGCCAAGGGCGTGCCCGATGCGTTCGTCAATCGATTTGTCCACCTCGGTAGCGAGGAAGCACCGGTCGCCAGCTATCTCAGCGACGTGGCAGCGGCCAATATCTTGTGGCCGCTCGGCGATCGAGGTATCGCCAAACGACTCCATCGCATCACCGCACCGCGTCTCACGCTGTGGGGCGACCTCGACGAGGTCAACCCTGTCAGCAACGCGAACGCATGGGGTGGTGCTCAGATTGTTGCCGGCGCCGGCCACCTGGTCGAATGGGACGCTCCCGATCAGGTCTCGACCGCCCTACTTGCCTTCCTCACATCGCTTGCCGGATGATGTCTCGCACCGCCGCTACGTATCGCTCGCGCGAACTCAGGAACGAGTGAATCCCGTGCGGCGCGCCCTCGATCATTCTGATCTCGACCTCGGGGTTGCTGGCGCGCTGTCGCTCGGCGTGATCGGGGAACAGCGCTGGCCCCATCTGTGGGTCGGCCTGCAGGATGATCATCGGCTTGGTGATGCGCGCATCGGGGTCGTAGCCGCTGAGCGCGCCGCCGTGGATCGCCGGCAGCCAGACGTCGGGATCACCAAGCATCAGCGCGTCGACTCGGCTCTGCAGTGCGTGTGCGCTCATGTGATCACCGGCCCGGCCCCAAGGCATCTCGGCGTCGACAACCATCGAGACGAAGTGCTCGCGCGGTTCGCCACGTGTCTGAGCCGAACGAATGCCTGCTTCGAGACTCGGGAAGATGGTCGCGAACACGCTCTGCTCGAACAGCGACTGGTCGCAGAAGTACAACGGCGGGTCTTCGCACAGCGCGGCCCGCACGAGGTCGGGTCTCGTCGCTGTGATGTGGTGTGTGATGACCCCACCGAGGGAGTGCCCGACGAGAACGACGGGCTCGGAGATCACCTGTTCAACAAATTCGATCACGTCTGCCGTGTAGAACGGCACCGTATAAGTGTTGGGAGCATGATCAGAGCGGCCGTGCCCGCGAAGATCGATACGGAACACGTCGGCGTCGTCGCCGAGTTCATCGACGACCTCGTCGTAGCCCGTGGAAATTCCCGACAAACCGTGCAGCATCAACACCGTTGTTGCGCGGGGCGAACCGTCACGCGTCCAGTCGAGGACAGTGTTCCGATGACTGAAACGCATGACGCCTCCGATAGTTGTTCGTCGAAATGTTATGCAGTATGGTGCCCATCGTCACAGGAGGTGTCCGCCGTCGCAACGGGGCGACGTGAGCCTTCTCGTGGCTTCACATCCACACAAGGGGGAATACATGGCTCGCCGATTCATGGCAGCCGCGGTCGCAGGAGCATTGCTCCTCGTAGCTTGCGGCGGCGACGACGACAACACCGACAGCACATCCGCGGCAACGGAGGCACCAGCAGCAACTGATGCTACGCCCGCGACCGATGCTCCGGCAGCAACTGATGCTCCAGCGGCAACTGATGCACCGGCAGCAACGGATGCACCTGCCGCGACCGATGCACCTGCCGGTGATGGCCTGGTCGGCGACAAGGATGCGACCGCTGGTCCAGATTGCGGACTCGGCACGGGGGAACCAGCAACAGGTGAGCCCATCAAGCTCGGTAACGTCACCACGTCGGTGCCCGGCATCGACTTCACCACTGGCCCAGCCATGATGAAGGCGTACTTCGATTGCGTCAACGACAACGGTGGCATCAACGGCCGTCCGGTGCAGATGCTCATGGAGAACGACAACCTCGTAGCAGCCGACGCCGCAGCAGCGGCCCGCAAGCTGATCGAGACCGACAAGGTTGTTGCGATGATCGGTGGCTTCAGCATCATCGACTGCCCCGTCAACGCCGACTACTACACCGAACAGGGTTTCTATGTGATCGTCGCTGGTGTTCCGGCCGAGTGCTTCAGCTCGCCGAACATTGCCGCCGCCAACATGGGCCCCGGTTATAGCGCGCTGGGTGCTGCCCAGATCGTGGTGGAGAAGGGTGCGACCGGCACGATGGTCACGATGACCAACGAGACGGCCACGTCGGACTACAACAACTCGTTGGCTGGGCTCTACGCCGAGCAGAACGGTCTCGCATGGATCGATATCCAGATCCCACCGCCAATCGCCGATGCCAACGCTGCGGTGCTCGACGCTGTCGCCAAGGCCGGCAAGGGCGGAGCGATCGTGTTGAACTACACGCCGCCGGAGGGTCTGAAGATCCTGAAGGCCGCTGAAGAGCTCGGCCTGATCGACGAGGTCATCTGGGGTTCGTCGACACCGCTCAACGACAACTCTGTTGCTGCGGCGCTTGGTTCTGCATGGGCCGGCAAGCTCAACGTCAATGCCGAACTCAGCCTGCTCGATGATCCGCGTCCCGAGAT
This sequence comes from Ilumatobacteraceae bacterium, assembly GCA_031408175.1. Classification (GTDB taxonomy): domain Bacteria; phylum Actinomycetota; class Acidimicrobiia; order Acidimicrobiales; family Ilumatobacteraceae; genus JAENVT01. The sequence continues at coordinate 6,777 of JANOJI010000285.1, read as the reverse complement.
GGAGCTGTACCGCACGGTTTCGGCCGAGTACAACTCCGAGGCTCCGTTGGGCAGCTTCCAGCAGATGGGCTTCATGATCGGTCGCATCATCGTCAAGACACTGCTCGACATGGATCCGGCAGATCTCGACGATCCGGTGGCTGTCAACGAGGCGATCAAGGGAATCAACAACTTCAACACACACATCGTGTGCAAGCCCTGGTACTTCGGTGGATTGCCCGACGGCAACGTGCCCAACAACTGGGACTACAACGTTGTTCCTGATGGCACCGACACGATGGTGCTCGACAAGGATTGCTTCGCTATTGCCGAAGTCGAGCCGATTCTGACCGCCGTTCGTGCAGCAGAGGTTGCCCAAGGGCTCAACGTCGGCTGATAATCGGTTCCAAACCGAACTACAAGACACGTAAGGATTCGACCTCGATATGCCAGGTCTTGGTGATTTGTGGCCCTATGTCATTCAGGGCCTGGCCTTCGGGGCCATGTATGCGGTGACCGGTACAGGACTAGTCGTCTTGTACCGGACCACCGGTGTTGTCAATTTGGCCTTTGGTGCGATCGGCGCAATGGGTGCCCACGTCGCCTGGTCGCTGATGGGCGGGAGTCTCAGCAAGCCGATCCCCATCGCCCATGGATGGCGCATACTTGCGTACCCAATGCTGGTGGTGGTGTGCGCCGCGCTGACCCTGTTGTACGGGATGTGGATCGCGCCAAAGCTTGCTCGCCGTGATCCGCTGGTGAAGTCGCTGGGCATGGTCGGAGTTGCGTTGTTCCTACTGGGGATCATGAAGGAGCGGTGGGACACGTCGAAGCCACGAGGCCTCGTCTTGCCGAGCAAGATCTTCAGGGTGTTCGGTGCGGTCGTCACCTCGACGCAGATCATTGCGTTGTTGTTCGCCATTTTGGTGGTGGTCGTCGTCAGCGTGTTCCTGAAGAAGACAGCGACCGGCACGGCGATGAGGGCAATCGCCAACGATCGCGATGTCTCGGCGTTGCTCGGCGTTCCAGTTCGCCGGGTCGAAGCGTTGGCGTGGCTCGGGTCGGGAGTGATCTGCGGCTGCGTGTTCCTGCTCCTTCCACCACTGTTCAAGAGCATCGATCAAGGAACGTTGACCTGGTTCGTCATCGGCGCACTCGGTGGTGCCATCGTCGGCCAGTTCCGATCGCTGCCAGTCACGTTCTTCGCCAGTCTCGTGATCGGCGTCATCGAGTCGGTGTTGACTCCGTTCACTGGCAATGTTCAATTCTTCGCTGACTTCCGCAAGACGACGCCGTTCGTTATCTCGGTCGCGGCGATCGTGTGGATCAGCCGCAAGCGCACCGTGACGCTCTCTGGCCGGGAGATGCGGTGACAGCCACCGCGGCGGTGGTGCCCGACAAGCCGCCGGTCGTCGCACGGGTGTTTTCCAATCCCTGGTTCGAGCCTTCGGCCGTGGGGGTCGTGTTTGCTCTCGCGCTGTTCGCGATTCCAGGTTTCTTCGATGCGTTCTGGATTGCAAACTTCACGCAGATGGCGGTGTACTCGGTCGTCGCCGCCAGCGCAGGCCTGCTGTATGGCCGGGTCGGCCTGGTCTCGCTCGGTCAGGTTGCGGCGTACGGTATCGGCTGCTGGGTGACCATGCGCCTCTCGTTCGGCACGACGTGGCCATTCCCGGTTCTGTTGGTCATCGGCGGTGTCGTTGCCGCCGTCATTGGTGTGCTCATCGGGTTGCCTGCGTTGCGGGTCAGTGGATTGTACCTCGCGCTGGTCACGCTGATGCTTGCCGCCGGCATGGAGATCGTGCTCGGCGCGACGAAGTTCCCGAATGGTGGCGGCGGCTTCCAGGGTGTCGTCGAGACACTCAGCGACATCAGGGCAACACGTCGGCCATCGTGGGCCATCACCGATGTGGCGTACTACCGCTTCATCGTGATCGGTGCCTTCGTCATGTTCATGCTGGCGTCGTACGTGTTGTCACGCAAACCGGGCCGGGCGTGGGCATCAATCCGACAAAGCGAGGCGGCCGCACTAGCAGCCGGAATCGACGTCACTCGCTACAAGTTGTGGGCGTTTGCACTCGCCGCGTTCATGGCCGGTGTCGCCGGCGGCCTGTACGCGGGCACGGTTCCCAAGGGAATGAGCATCGACGCGTTCAACCGCCAGTCGGCCATCTTCCTGATTGCTGTGGTCATCATGGGCGGGATCTACAGCTTGTGGGGTGGCCTCCTCGGCGCATTCTTTGCCACGTGCCTGCTGAAGTTCCTCACCCAGAACGTCATCGGCCATCAGTTCTGGACTCGGTTCTCCCTGTCGTTGTTCGGCTTCGGTTTGCTCGCCAACCTGATCCAGAGCACGCGTGCAGCAGAGAAGAAGGGCATCGAGGCGTGATCGACGTCCAAGGTTTGTCAGTCCATTTCGGCGGCGTTGTTTCGCTCGATGACATGACCATTGAGTTTCCGGAAGGCACATGCGGCCTGATCGGCCCCAACGGCGCTGGCAAAACGACGTTCTTCAACGTGCTGTCCGGTTTCGTGACTCCGCGCACCGGTCGGATCGAGGCGATGGGCCAGGATCTACTCGTGCTGCCTGACTACAAGAGGGCGCGTTGGGGATTGCGGCGAACGTTTCAGACCGAGCAGGCAATCGAGAAGCTCACCGTTTTCGAGAACGTGGCCACGGTCTACGAGCACGCCGACAGGGGTGGCAAGGCCGGGCGCGTCGCTGCTGTCGATGAGGCATTGGATTTCGTCGGGCTCAGCGACGTGGCTCAGCACACCGTCCGCACGCTCGGTGCCAAGGAGCGGCGGTTCATCGAGGTGGCCCGCGCCGTTGTGGGCAACCCGAAGCTGATCCTGCTCGACGAACCGGCAGCCGGATTGCCCGACGCCGAGACAGCGATGCTTGGTCGGATCATCCGCAGCATCCCTGAACGCGTGGGCGCCACGGTGATTCTGGTAGACCACGACATGAGCCTGGTTCAAGCCTGCTGCGACTGGACGGCCGTCCTCGACTTCGGTCGTCTGCTGGCGTCGGGGCCAACGCAAGAAGTGTTGCACGATAGCAACGTGATGAAGGCGTATCTCGGCACCGAGGAGGTCGCCTCATGACCACGCTGTCCATCGAGAACGTCTCGGTTGCCCGCGGCCCACGCAACGTCGTGCACGACGTGACGATCGAGGTGCCCCCTGGCGAGGTCACGACCATCCTCGGGCCCAACGGTGCGGGCAAGTCGAGCCTTGCCCTGGCGTGTGCCGGCCTGGCTCGCGTCACGAAGGGTTGGATCAACCTCGAGGGCAAGAATTTGGCCAACCAGCGTCCCGAGCGCATCCGCGCCGCTGGCATCTCTGTCGTACCCGAAGGTCGGCGTCTGCTTCCGCAGTTGACGGTCGAGGAGAATCTGAAGGTCGCGACGTACTCGCTCGGTCGGCAGGCGGCAACCGATGGGTTGGCGTACACCTTGTCGTTGTTCCCCGAGTTGGAGAAGCGCTGGACCATTCAGGGACGGTCACTGTCGGGCGGCGAGCAACAGATGGTCGTGCTCGCCCAGGCACTGGTCTCGCGACCAAAGGTGCTGCTGGTCGACGAGCTGTCGCTCGGGCTAGCTCCAATCGTCGTCAAGCGGCTGGTACCCACACTGGCCGAAGTCGCCGCATCGGGCGTCGGGGTGCTGCTGATCGAACAGTTCGCTCACGTCGCCCTGTCGCTGGCCAAAGCCGCATACGTGCTCGAAGGCGGCAGAGTCCGCTACAGCGGCTCCGCGGCAGAGCTCATCGAACGTCCTGAACTGTTGCACTCGGCCTACTTGCTTCGTGAGCACGGCGCCGGCACCACGTGACGTCATTGAGTTCGCCACCGGCGAACGTAGATAGGCGGCCCGTATGTGGGCTGTGAAACAATTCATGCTCATCACGATCTCGTTGGGGGACCTATGAAGCAGAGCACCGACCGCATTCTCACGACGCATGTCGGCAGCCTTGCTCGCCCACACTCGCTGCTCGACATCATGAAGGAGCGCGAGTTCGATCGTCCATACGATGCCGATGCGCTCGATCGCGAGATTGCCGATGCGGTCAAGGATCGCGTCAAGCAGCAGGTCGATTCGGGTATCGACATTGTCGCTGACGGTGAGATGAGCAAGGTCAGCTTCCTCGGGTATGTCAAGGACCGACTTGGAGGCTTCGAGGTCGACATGGGTCCGTCGAAGATGGCGCCGTCGTGGCAGGCAGAGTTCGACATGTTCCCCGAGTACTACACGGAGTACTTCAAGAAGTACTCGTCAGCGGTCAGCCCGCTGCGCCGAATCATTTGCAAGGGACCGATCTCGTACACCGGTCAGAAGTTGCTGCAGATCGACATCGACAACCTCAAGGAGGCGTGCGAAGGCCTCGACATTTCCGACATCTTCATGCCGGCATGTGGTCCCAGCGGCTTCGGTCGCAACGAGTACTACAAGGAGTACCCGGAGTACCTCGGCGCAGTCGCCGACGCGATGCGCGAGGAGTACCTGGGCATCGTCGAGGCCGGTTTCATCTTGCAGGTCGACGACCCGTGGTTGATCGACATGCTGTGCGATCCAGCCGAGACAATCGAGAGCCGTCGGCGCGCGGCGACCATCCATGTCGAGGCGCTCAACCACGCCTTGCGCGGGATCCCCGAGGACCGCATCCGTCACCACACCTGCTACGGCTTGAACCACGGTCCACGGCTGACCGACATCCCATTGAAGGTTGCCCTGGAATATACGTTTCAGATCAACGCTCAGGCCTACTCCTTCGAGGTGATGAACCCGCGCCACATGCACGAGTGGCGTCATGTCCAAGAGGTCGGGGTTCCCGACGGCAAGATCCTGATCCCAGGTCTGCTTGGCCATGCCAACAACTATGTCGAGCATCCTGAACTGATCGCCGAGTTCATCTGCAACTACGCCTCGATCGTCGGCAAGGAGAATGTCATTGCCGGTGCCGACTGCGGCTTTTCGTCGCGAGCCAGCTACGCACCCGAGGTGCACCCGACCGTGGTGTGGCCGAAGTTCAAGGCGCTGGCCGAGGGCGCGGCCATTGCCAGCAAGAAGCTGTGGGGATAGGCGACACTAGAATTCACCAGGTCGCGGCAGATGGGGGCCGCACCGCTACCAGAGGGGGTATGCAATGACTGACACTGCAGAGCAGGTGAGGTTCCCGGGACCGGACGAGATCGAGGGCTTCTGGGCCTTCGACAAGATGCATGCGCCGCGGCCACTCCATCCTTTGTCGCAGGACCTGGTGATGTCGACATTGGCGATCGGTTTCACCAAGGCACAGGACGAATACGACTGTCCTGTGGTTGCCTCCAACCAGGCCATCAACCACTACTTCTACATGGCGTTCCACCCGCATCCCGACGAGGCTGTGGTCGAGGACCGCATGACGCGCTACCTCGACACGCTCGACAAGAAGGTTCCTCTCGTCGGCAAGCGCTGGACCAACGAGTGGCTGCCGCTGATCAAGGGTCGCAACGAGTCCGAGCGCGACGCCGATTACTCGGGAATGAGTGACGCCGAACTGCTGACCAAGTTCGACGACATGACCGACTGGATGACCCACATGTGGTACATCCACGGACACATCAACTTCGCCCTCCTATCCGGCGCAGCGCTGTCCGACATGTACACCGAAGTGATGCAGCCCGACGATCCAACGGAGTCGTACCAGATCCTGCAGGGTTACCACACGCGTCCTGTCGATGCCGCCCACGGTCTGTGGCGGCTCGGTCGGGTCGCCAAGAACAGCCCGGCCCTCACGAAGTTGTTCGACGAGACACATCCGCGTGATCTGGCGGCCAAGCTGGCCGAGACCGACGAGGGACGTGCGTTCCTCGATCAACTCAACGACTACCTTTACGACTTCGGGTGGCGCAGCGACGCCGTGTATGACATCGCCGACGTGCCGTGGCGGGAGAATCCGGCGATCCCGCTGGGCAACATCGCTCGTTACATCAACATGCCCGATAGCGACGATCCGATGATCCAGTTCGAACGCGCGGTGAAGCACCGCGAGGCTCTCACGGCGAGGATCCGGGCCAAGCTGGCAGACGACCCGGAGCAGCTGGCCAGGTTCGATGAGCTCTTCGACGCTGCCCAATACGCCTATCCGCTCACGGAGGATCACGCCTTCTACATCGACCAGATGGGCGTCGTGCTGCTCCGCACGTTCGTGCTCGCCGTCGGCGATGCGTTGGTCCGCAACGGCGTGATCGACAACCGCAGCGACGTGTTCTTCCTCTTCCGCGAGGAGGTCCGCGATGCCCTCGTCAACGGTGGCGATCGGCGAGCCACAGTTGTGCAGCGCAAGGCTTCGGTCGAGGCCGCCGCAAAGGCCTCGCCTCCCGGTGCCGTCGGCACGCCCCCGCCTCCGCCACAACCCGGTGGCTTCGTCGACCCGTTCATGGACGCCCTCGTCACCCGCCTGCTCGGCATCAAGCCGCCTCCCGAAGGCGACCAGGATCCTGACGTGATCGACGGCGTTGCGGGATCGCCCGGTATCTATCGCGGCGTCGCCCGTGTCGTGCACTCGCTCGACGAGGCAGGCGACCTGGAGGATGGCGAGATCATGGTCTGTGAGATGACCCTGCCGCCGTGGGTGCCCATGTTCTCCATCGCCGGCGCCGTGGTCTCCGATGTCGGTGGCGTGATGAGTCACTGCGCCATCGTCGCCCGCGAGTTCAACATTCCCGCAGTCGTCGGCTCCGTCGACGGTACGACGCGCATCACCACCGGTCAGACAGTCACGGTCGACGGCATCAAGGGCGTCGTCTACCTC
>JANOJI010000277.1:0-13985 GCA_031408175.1 Ilumatobacteraceae bacterium | reverse complement strand
CTGGCGTGAGCGAGAAGAGGTGCTGCGCTTCTTCCAGAAGGTCACCGGCCTGCGCATGAACCACAACTTCATCCGTCCGGGCGGCGTTGCCGCAGACCTGCCCGTCGGCTGGCGCGACGATGTTCTCCGACTGCTCGATCTGATCCCGCCGCGACTCGAGGAGTACGACATCTTGATGACCGGACAGCCGATCTGGCGCGAGCGCCTGCAGGGCGTCGGCGTGATCACTGCTCAAGAAGCCATCGCCCTCGGCGCCACCGGACCGATCCTGCGCAGCACCGGAACCGCGTGGGACCTGCGCCGCGACATGCCATATTTGCACTACCCCGACCTCGAGTTCGATGTGATCGTCGGCTCATACGGTGACTGCTTCGACCGCTACGCCATCCGCCTCAACGAGGTGCGCGAGAGCATGAAGATCGTCCGTCAGATCCTCGACCGAATACCCGGCGGCGACTACCGGATCCAGGACAAGAAGGTCACGCCGCCGCCGCGAGCGCGCATCGACGAGTCGATGGAAGCGTTGATCCACCATTTCAAGATCTTCACCGAAGGCTTCAAGGTGCCCGAGGGTGAGGTGTACGTAGCCATCGAAAGCCCTCGCGGCGAGATCGGTTGTTACATCGCCAGCGACGGCTCGGCCACGCCGTATCGCATGCACGTACGCGCTCCGAGCTTCGTCAACATCCAATGCATGCCGCACATGCTGCGTGGTGGATTCATTGCCGACGCCGTGGCCGTGATCTCGTCCGTCGACCCCGTTCTCGGTGAAGTGGATCGCTGATGGCGCGATTGAACGAAGCGAACGTCGTGTACGCGAAGGAGATCATCGGGCGGTACCCGAAGGCTCGCTCGGCCACGATCCCGTTGCTGCACCTTGCCCAACAGCAAGACGGCTACGTCACCAACGATGCCATGAAGCACATCGGTGAACTGGTCGGTGCTACGTCGGCAGAGATCTTGGGCACGGCGACGTTCTATGAGATGTTCAAGTTCGAGCCGGTCGGCAAGTACCTGGTCAACATCTGCGGCACCATGTCGTGCGCACTGCTTGGTGCCGACGAGTTGATGCACCACGCCGAGCACAAACTGGGCATCAAGGCCGGCAGCACCACACCCGACGGACTGTTCACGCTCGAACATGCCGAGTGCCAGGCGGCATGCACGGAGGCTCCGTGCCTGCAGGTCAACTATCGACACCGCTATCGCGTCACAACAGCCGAGCTCGACACACTGCTCGACGACCTTCAGCAAGGTCGCCTCGACGGCGAGGTGCCGCCGCATGGCACGGTTGCCCGCATCCGCCAGCACATCCCATCGGATCGCGCCGTCGGCGCTGTTCCTCCCGATGATGTCAACAGCGCACCCGAATGGATGCCAGCACCGGTTGAGGCACAGAAGTGAACGGCACCACCTACGCGCATGCGGCTGGATTCGTGGCCGGCGACCGTCCACGCATCGTCACGTCGAGGTTCGAGTACGACGATGCATTCACGCTGCAGCGCTACCTGGCGACCGATGGGTACAAGGGTTTGCAGGCCGCGCTGGCCAAGTCACCGGTCGATGTGCACGCCGACGTGAAGGGTGCCACCGTGCTCGGTCGCGGTGGCGCGGGCTTCCCAGCGGGCGTCAAATGGGGGCTGACTCCGCAGGCCGTCTGGCCGCGCTACCTCGTGGTCAACGGCGACGAGAGCGAGCCGGGCACCTACAAGGACCGGCTGTTGATGGAACTCGATCCGCATCAACTCATCGAAGGCTGTTTGATCGCCTGCTATGCCGCCGGCCTGTCGCAGTGCTTCTTCTACATCCGCGGTGAGATGGCAGTCGCGCAGGAGCGCATGGCTGCCGCGCTCAACGAGGCTTATGCCGCCGGGTACATCGGCAAGAACATTCTTGGAACCAACTTCAGTGTCGACATCGTGCTGCACTGGGGTGCCGGCGCCTACGTGGTCGGTGAGGAGACAGCGCTGATCGAGAGCCTCGAAGGCAACCGCGGCATGCCACGCCTCAAGCCACCGTTCTTTCCGGCAGCGGTCGGCCTGTACGGCCAGCCGACGATCGTCAACAACGTCGAGACGCTTGCCAACTTGCCGTGGCTCATGCAGCACGGAGTCGAGGCGTACACGGCCATCGGCACGCCCACATCGCCCGGCACGCGCATGGTTGCCGTGTCGGGGCACGTCAAGCGACCCGGCGTGTACGAGATCATCAACGGCACCACGACGTTTCGCGACCTGCTGTACGCCGACGAGTTCTGTGGCGGCATACGCGACGACAATCAGCTCAAGGCCTTCGTGCCCGGTGGCGGGTCGGCTCCATGGTTCCTGCCGGATCAGCTCGACCTGCCCTTCGAAGCCAAGCTGGTCGGCGCCGCCGGCTCGATGCTCGGCTCAGGGGCGGTCATCGTGATGGATGACACGACCGACATTGTTGCAGCGGCCTACACGCTCGTGCGCTTCTATGCCCACGAGTCGTGCGGCAAGTGTGTGCCGTGTCGCGAGGGCGGCACCTGGCTGGAACGGATCATGAAGCGTCTCGTCGATGGTCATGGCACCATGCAGGATCTCGATCAGCTCCTGGAGATCGGCCAGACGATCTGCCCCGGCGACTTCCCGCACCCTTCCAGCGAGCGGCTCGGTCTCGACGCCAAGCCGTTTCCGTTCAAGATGACGACGATCTGTTTCGTCGGCCCGTCGGCGTACACGGCGGTGGATTCGGCTCTCACTCTGTTCCGCGACGAGTTCGAGGCAAAGATCGTGCAGCGCAACCTGATCCCGGTGTCGGTCGGAGCCAGTCATGACTAGTACTGATTCGGTCGTCGAGCCCGAAGCACCACCGCCGGATCCGCAACCCAAGATCGACGAGGTTCGACTCACCATCAACGGTCGCGAGGTCGTCGCCCAGAAGGGCGACCTGGTGATCGCTGCCGCGCAACGTGTCGGCGACTACATCCCACGCTTCTGCTACCACGAACGCATGAGCTCGGTCGGCATGTGCCGAATGTGCCTGGTCGACGTCGATAGCGGGGGCGGGCCTGGATTGCAGCCCTCGTGCATGATCACCGTCGCCCCGGGCATGGTGGTCAACACGCAAAGCCCGGCAGCGGTGGCAGCTCAGGAGGGCATCATCGAACTGCTGCTGGCCCAGCATCCGCTCGACTGCCCAGTGTGCGACAAAGGCGGCGAGTGCCCGCTGCAGGACCAGTCGTTCAGCCACGGTCCCGGTGAGAGCCGCTACGTCGAAGAGAAGCGCCACTTCGAAAAGCCGATTCCGATCAGCGATCTGGTGTTGCTCGACCGCGAGCGCTGCATCCTGTGTGATCGCTGCACCCGCTTCGCCGACGAGGTCGCCGGTGATGCGCTGATCCACTTCAGCAGTCGCGGCAGCGACACCCAGATCACGACGTTCCCCGACGAGCCGTTCGTCAGCTACTTCAGTGGTAACACGGTGCAGATCTGCCCGGTCGGTGCGCTCACGGCCAAGCCCTACCGGTTCAAGGCTCGACCCTGGGATCTCGAGCAGTCGGAGAGCACCTGCACCACATGCGCGGTCGGCTGTCGCACGGTCGTGCAGTCGAGCCACGACGAGCTGCTGCGGTATCAGGGTGTCGACAGCGATCCGGTCAACTGGGGTTGGTTGTGCGATCGCGGCCGGTTCAACTTCGAGGCTGTCAACAGCGATGATCGGTTGAGTGCGCCACTTGTGCGTGTCGACGACGAACTGCAGCCGACCACGTGGAACGCCGCGCTGGCCCGCGCTGCCGAACTGATCACCGAGGCCAAGGCCGTCGGTGGCGCCGGGTCCATCGCAGTGATCGGCGGTGCTCGGGGCAGCAACGAAGACGCGTACGCGTGGGCCCGACTCGCTCGCGATGTCATCGGCACGCCGCACGTGTATCCGCAGATGGGCGACGGTGCACAGATCAACCTGCTCGGTTTCGATCGAGCGACCATCGACGAGGCCGCCAACGCGTCGACGATCATCTTGATGGCGCCGGATCTCAAAGAAGAGCTCCCGGTGCTGTACCTCCGGCTGCGCGACGCCGCCCAGAAACGTCGCAGTCGCATCATCGAGTTCGTCCAGAAGCGAAGTGGTCTCACCCCGCACGCCTGGAGGACCATCGAGTACCACGCCGGTGGGATCACCGACGCCGTTGCCGCGTGTAGCGCCGATCCCGACATCGTCCGGCAGATCGCCACGGGCAATGTGGTCATCGTCGCCGGCCGAGCCAACCTGGCCGAGCATCCGCTCGAGGTCGGCAATGGCGTTGTCGCCGCCTTGCAGCTCGTGCCCGGTGCCAAGGTTCTGCCGGCGTTGCGTCGCGGCAACATCGTCGGCGCCATCGAGATGGGCCTCGTGCCGGGTGAAGGAGGCATGAGCGTGTTGGGCATCGCCAACGCATCAGCCGCGGGAAACGTCGAGTGCCTGGTGCTGCTCGGGTGCGACCCGCTCGCCGATTTTCCCGACACCGATCTGGCCCGGCAGATGATGGCGGGTGCACCGCGGATCATCGCCATCGACACGTTCCTGACCAAGTCGAACGCGTCAGCCGACGTCGTGCTGGCCGCAGCCGCATACGGTGAGAAGAGTGGCACCACCACCAACATCGAAGGTCGGGTGACGACGCTGTCCGCACGGGTCACGCCACGCGGCACGAGTCGTCCTGACTGGATGATCGCCACCGAGCTTGCTGAGCTGCTCGGCATCGACCTTGGCGTGTCGTCGGTCGACGATCTCACCGACGCGATCGCGGCCAATGTCGCCGGTTTTGGTGAGGCAACGGTTGCCGCAGTGCACTCCGCTCGCGATGGCATCGTCTGCCACGGAACGCTGCCGCCGGCCACGTCTCGCATTGCCACCATCGACGAGCGCAACAGCTACGACTATCGCCTGGTCGTCAGCCGCAAGCTGTACGACAACGCCGTTGGTACCGCCAAGTCGCCCTCGCTCGCCCACCTGACGACGCGCTCCGAACTGCACATGCACCCGCTCGACATCGAACGGGTCGGTTCCACCGACGGCGCCGATGTCAAGGTGACCAGCAAGCGAGCCTCGATGGTGTTCAAGGTGGTCGCCGACGACAGTGTGATTCGCGGTTCGGCGTGGGTGCCGTTCAACCAACCGGGTCCGAGCATCGGCGAACTGATCGACTCAGCAGAGGTCGTCACCGACATCAGAGTTGAGTCGTTCTGATGCTTGCTCTCGATCCTCTTCTCTTCGATCTCACTCTGGGCGATGTCGCCATCGTGTTGTTGAAGGTGGTCGTCATCTTCGTGGTCGGGCTTGTCGCCACGATGTTGATGGTGTGGTTCGAACGCAAGGTCATCGCCGGCATGCAGAACCGCATCGGCCCCAACAAGGCCGGTCCGTGGGGTATTCTGCAGACGCTGGCCGATGGCATCAAGTTGTTCTTCAAAGAGGATCTGATCCCCGACAAGAGCGACCGCCTCGTGTTCAAGCTGGCCCCCTACCTGGCCTTCGTCCCGGCGTTCCTGGTGTGGAGTGTGATCCCATTGGGCGGCGACTTCAGCGACGGCAAGACCGGCCACGTCGTTCTGTTCGACCACGTCACCCGGTTGCAGCTCGCCGATCCGTCGATCGGCGTGCTGCTGTTGTTGGCGCTCAGCTCGATCTCCGTCTACGGCATCATGCTGGCCGGGTGGGCCAGCGGTTCGAAGTACCCGTTGCTGGGATCCGTTCGAGCATCGGCACAAATGGTCAGCTATGAGGCGGCGCTCGGCCTCAGCCTGGCATCGGTGATTCTGATCGCCGGCACGCTGAGCACCAGCGGCATCGTCTTCACCCAAACGAGCATTTCCAAGTGGCACGTGGCCAGCACCGCCTTTGTTCCCTTTGTGATCTTTCTGATCGCCGCGACCGCCGAATTGAACCGGCCGCCGTTCGATCTGGTCGAGGCCGAGCAGGAACTGGTCGGTGGGTTCAACACCGAGTACTCCAGCATTCGTTTCGCGCTCTTCTTCTTGGCCGAGTTCATGAACACGGTGACGATGAGCGCCGTAATCGTGACGCTGTTCTTCGGTGGTCCTCAGCCACTGAGGATTGCCGGCGACCCCAACATCTTGTCGTTCCTCGGGCCGTTCTCGGGCACCGTCTGGTTCTTCCTCAAGCTGCTCGTGTTCCTGTACGTGTACGTATGGTTCCGAGCGACGTTGCCCCGCCTGCGTTACGACCAGCTGATGGACCTCGGCTGGAAGGTGCTGATCCCGGTGGCGCTCGGCTGGTTCATGCTGCTCGCGGTTCTGCGCGTCGGCGGAGATCATGGCTGGACGAGATTGCACAAGATGACGGTTGGTGTCATCGCTCTGGCAGTGTTGGCCGCTGCCGGCGCGCTCCTGAATTTGGCCACCAAGGTCAGTGCCCGCAACCGTGAGCGAGAGGGGGCGATGTTCTGATGGGGTACCTCGAAGGATTCCTGATCACCGCACGTCAACATCGGCTGTTTGGTGGAAAGCGTGTGACGACGTCGTACTCCGGCGGTCGAGTTGCCAAGAAGGGCAACGACACCGAGGGCCGCGACGAGAAGATCGACAAGCCCGAGCGTATGCATGGGCGTCATGTGCTCAACCGGTACGAAGACGGCATGGAGAAGTGCATCGGCTGCGAGTTGTGCGCGGGCGTCTGCCCGGCGAAGTGCATCCATGTGCGCGGCGCAGACAACGATCCACAGAATCCCACCTCGCCGGGCGAGCGGTTTGGGTTCGTGTACGAGATCAACTATCTGCGTTGCATCCACTGCGACCTGTGCGTCGAAGCATGTCCCACCGAGGCCATCACCGAATCGAAGCTGTTCGAGTTCAGCTTCACCAACCGACACGATGCGGTGTACACCAAGGACGAACTCGTGGTCGACGACGAGGGAAGGCCCAAGCATCTGCCTTGGGAAGACTGGCGTCCGGGCGAAGACCAGCACACCAGTGGTTGGATGCGCGCCACGTCGCCCGGCGGCGACGCCGACTTCGTCGGCCACGTCGGCTGGAGCAGCGAACTCGGGTACGGAGTTCGCGACGCCGAGGAGAGCGCGCCCTGATGCAGTTGTTCGTCTTCGTCTGCGCTGCTCTGATGATCCTTGCCGGGGCGCTCGGGGTTGTCACCCGATCGCATCCCGTTCATGCCGCGCTCAGCTTGATCCTCACGCTGTTCGGGGTCGCTGTGATGTACGTGGCACAAGAAGCACAGTTCCTGGCAGCCGTACAGGTCATCGTCTACGCCGGCGCGATCGTGGTGCTGTTCGTGTTCGTGATCATGCTGCTCGGCGTCGATACGGCAGAGGATCTGCGAGTCGAGCCGTTCAGGCTGCAACGCAAGGTTGCAGCCCTGGTGGGTGGCGGTGTGATCGGATTGATCACCGTTGCGGCCATTACGTCGCGCGACAACATCGGGCTGGTCAAACCGAGGCAGACCGACGCCGTCGCTGTAGTCGGCAACGTCGAGCACGACAGCAACATCCGAGCACTCGCGCGCGACCTCTTCAGTGATCATGTGCTGGCCTTCGAACTCACATCGGTGCTGCTGGTGATCGCCGTCGTGGGCACCGTATTGCTTGCTCGCCGTGCGCCGAAGTCCCCAACGGAGACGTCGTCGTGATCGCCACCGCCGTGCCCACCACAACCTGGTATCTGGTGCTGGCCGCCGTGTTGTTCGGCATCGGCACGGTTGGTGTGCTGGTGCGCCGCAATCCGCTGATCATGCTGATGTGCGTCGAGTTGATGCTGAACGCGGTCAACCTGAGTTTCGTCGCGCTCAGCCGGAAGCTCGACGACATCGGGGGACAGACCACGGTGTTCTTCGTGATGGTCGTAGCCGCAGCCGAAGTCGTTGTCGGCCTCGGCATCATCGTGGCAATCCTGCGCCGCAAGCCGAACGCAACAGCCGACGACCTCGCGGAACTGAAGGGCTGAGCGATGCTCGATGTCGTTTGGTTGATCCCCGCGCTACCGCTCGCCGGGTTTGTGTTGATCCTGTTGTTCGGCCGCCGCCTCGGCGACCCGAAGGCTGGCTATCTGGCGACGCTGATGTGTGGCGCTGCGTTCGTCGTCACGGTCGGAGTGTTCTTCGATCTGCTGTCGAACTCGGCCGAGGAGCGCGAGCACATCGACAGGGTGTTCACGTGGATGCCGGTCGGCTCGTTGCAGGTCGACCTGGCCTTCTTGGCCGATCCGCTGAGCATCACGATGGCTCTCTTCGTCACGGGTATCGGCACACTCATCCATCTCTACGCCGTTGGCTACATGCACGGCGACGCCCGGTTCTCCAAGTTCTTTCTCTACCTCAACCTGTTTGCCGTCAGCATGTTGCTGCTGGTGCTCGGGGAGAACATGCTCGTCACGTTCCTCGGATGGGAGGGCGTCGGCACCTGTAGCTACCTGCTCATCTCGTTCTGGCACGAGCGCGACAGCGCGGCCACCGCCGGCAAGAAGGCATTCGTCACCAACCGAGTTGGCGACTGGGGATTCATGATGGCGATGTTCTTCGCCTTTCAGGCCACCGGCACACTGAGCTACATCGAGGTCAACGCCGCGGCCAGCACCATGGCCCAAACGACTGCCACGGCGATCGCCATGTTCTGCTTCATCGGCGCCTGCGGCAAGAGCGCCCAGTTGCCGTTGTACCTGTGGTTGCCCGACGCGATGGAGGGCCCGACACCAGTGTCTGCGCTGATCCATGCGGCGACGATGGTCACCGCCGGGGTGTTCCTGATGTGCCGGATGAGTCCGATCCTCGACGCTGCATCGTCGTATGGCCCGACGATCATCGCCATCGTCGGCGTGGCCACGGCACTGTTCGCAGCCACGATCGCGGTGGCGCAGAACGACATCAAGAAGGTCCTGGCGTACTCGACCGTCAGCCAACTCGGATACATGTTCCTGGCTGTCGGGTCCGGCGCGTATACGGCGGCCATCTTCCACATGGTCACGCACGCGTTCTTCAAGGCACTGCTCTTCCTCGGCTCCGGCGCAGTCATTCATGGAATGCATCACGAGCAAGACATGCGCCGCATGGGTGCCCTCCGCAAGGTGATGCCGGTGACGGCTGCAACGTTCATCATCGGCTGGCTGGCCATTGCGGGTGTGCCTCCGTTCGCCGGTTTCTGGAGCAAGGACGACATCCTCCTCGCCGCGTACGACAAGAGCCCGGTGCTGTGGATGCTCGCGCTGGTCACAGCGCTGCTCACTGCGTACTACATGACCCGCCAGGTGATCATGGTCTTCTACGGCAAGGCCCGTTGGCACGATGCCCACGACGAACACGGAGCGCACGGTGACCTTGAGCCACACGAGAGCCCGGCGATCATGCTGCTCCCGCTCGTCGTGCTGGCCGGACTGTCGATCGTCGGTGGCGGGCTCAACCTGCCGTTCTCGCACACGACCGAGCGGCTTGCGGTGTGGCTCGAACCCGTCATTGGATTGCACGAGAGCGAGACGGCCAAGGTGCCGTTGGCGGTTGTCGCCACCGTCGTCGCCCTCATCGGTATCGCTCTGTCGATCATGGTGTACGCCAAACACAAGGCCAGGCCGATCGAGCCCGCCGTGCTCGCCGAGGGTTGGTACTACGACAAGACCGTCAGCAGATTTATGGGAGGCCCCGGTCGCAAGGCGTTCGATGCCGTCGCGTGGTACGACGCGACCATCGTGGACGGTGCAGTCAACGGGGTGGGCCGGCTCGTTCGTGGCACGGCGCAGCGCATCCGCACGGTGCAGAGCGGAAACGTTCGCAACTACGCGGCCGCCACCGGTGTCGGCGTGGTGCTGCTGCTCGTTTGGTTCGTTGTCGTGCGGGGCAATCTGTGATTTCGTTCCCCATCCTCACCATGCTCGTGCTGGTGCCGACTGCCGGGTCGCTACTTGTCGCTGTGTTCTCGAACCGCCGCCCTGAATGGGTGAAGCTCACCGGGCTGCTGGCCAGCGTGCTCACCGCTGGCCTCAGCATCTGGGTGCTCGCCGCCTTCGACAAAGCCAACGCCGACTTTCAGTTCGTCAGCAAGCACGCCTGGATCAAACCGTGGGGCATCTCGTGGCATCTCGGAGTGGACGGCATCTCGCTGTTCCTCGTTGTGCTCACCGGGGTGCTGTTCCCGCTCGTGATCGCCGGCACCGACCCGCACCACGACCACAAGCGCTACCTGTCGTGGATGCTGCTGCTCGAAGCCGGGTTGATGGGCAGTTTCATCAGCCTCGACCTGTTCCTCTTCTTCGTCTTCTTCGAGATCGTGCTGGTCCCGATGTACTTCCTCATCGCCGGCTGGGGGTACGAGGGCCGCGTGTACGCGGCGACGAAGTTCTTCCTCTTCACCATGGTTGGCTCAGCGTTCATGCTCGTCGGCATCATCGCCACGGCATTCCTGGCCAAGGGCAGCGGGCCATTGACCTTCGACCTCATCGAGTTGGCCGAGGCCGACTTTGCAGCGAGCACCGGGCGTTGGTTGTTCTTTGCCTTCGCCGTTGCGTTCGCCGTGAAGGTGCCGATCTTCCCGCTGCACACGTGGCTGCCCGATGCCCATACTCAGGCACCCACCGGTGGCTCGGTCATCCTCGCCGGTGTGATGCTGAAGCTCGGGACCTATGGGCTGTTGCGCTTCGGCGTCTATCTGTTTCCCGAGGCGGCGCTGTGGAGCCGCAGCCTGTGGCTGACACTCGCAGTCATCGGCATCATCTACGGTGCGATCGCGGCGACGATGCAGACGGACCTCAAACGGTTGGTGGCCTATTCGTCGGTCGCCCACCTTGGTTTCATCGTGCTCGGCACGTTTGCCATGACCACCCAGTCGATCACCGGTGGCGTCATGCAGAACATCAACCATGGTGTATCGACGGGCGCTTTGTTCCTGCTGGTCGGGATGATCTACGAGCGACGGCACACCCGCGAGATTGCCGAACTGAAGGGCCTGCAGAAGGTCGCCCCGATCTTCGCCGGAGTGTTCATGGTGGTCATGCTGTCGTCGATCGGTGTGCCTGGGCTCAACGGATTCGTGGGCGAGTACCTGGTGCTGATCGGTTCGTTCCTCACGGCTCGGTGGTACACCGTCGTGGCCGCCACGGGCGTCATTCTCGCTGCGCTGTACCTGTTGTGGGCGTACCAGCGCGTGTTCCACGGCGAGCCCGACGACGCCAACAAGGGCTTCGGCGAGTTGAAGGCTCGTGAGGCCGCCGTGCTGCTGCCGCTGATCGGGGTGATCGTGTTCACCGGGGTGTATCCCAAGCCGATGCTCGATCGCATCGAGCCCAGCGTCAAGAAGTTGATCGAGCATGTCAGCGAGAAGACGTCGTACGTCGAGCCGCAGCCGGCGGAGGTCGCGCCGTGATCGCCGCTGACCCGGCACTGGTCGGACCTCCGGTCGACTGGTTCGCGCTCAGCCCGATACTGGTGCTGCTGGGCGCGGCGATGGTGTTGCTGGTCGTCGGTGCCTTGGCGCCGCGGTGGCCGCGTCACCTCTATGCCTTGTTCACCGCCGCTGCGGGTCTGGCCACGATGATTCTGTGCTTCTTCTTGTGGGACGACATCACCGACGACGGCGCATCAACGCTGGTGGGTGGAGCGTTGCGGTTCGACGTGTTCACGATGTTCGTCACGATCACCATTGCTGTCGCCGTGGTGTTGGTCGCGTTCGTCACCGACGACTACTTGCGCCGTGAGGATCTGGACGGGCCGGAGGTGTACGCGCTCTACCTGCTCGCGGCAATCGGCGGCGTGGTGATGGGCTCCGCCAACGATCTCGTCGTGTTGTTCCTCGGATTGGAGATCCTGTCGATCGCCATGTACGTGATGGCCGCCAGCCATCGCAAGCGTCTCGAGAGCCAAGAAAGCGGCATCAAATACTTCATTCTCGGCGGGTTCTCGTCGGCGTTCTTCCTGTATGGAATCGCCATGGTGTACGGCACGGCCGGCAGCACCAACTTCACCCGGATCGTCGCCTCGTTCAACACCAGCGTTCCGGCGGTTCGCCATGACGCGTTCATTCTCGCCGGCGTCGCCCTACTGCTGGTCGGTCTGGGATTCAAGGTCGCCGCCGTGCCGTTCCACTTCTGGACACCCGATGTGTACCAGGGTGCGCCGACACCTGTGACCTCGTTCATGGCGTCGGTCGGGAAGGTGGCCGCGTTTGCGGCGATGTTGCGAGTGCTGATCTACGCCCTGCCGCACTGGCGCGATGACTATCGCCCGATCGTGTGGGTGCTCGCCGTACTGACGGTCGTGGTCGGCTCGGTGATGGCTGTCGTGCAGACCAACGTGAAGCGAATGCTGGCGTTCTCGTCGGTCAGCCACGCCGGGTTCATTCTCATCGGCGTCGAAGCGGCCGCACATCGTGCGGGGCAGCCCGACGGCGGAAACGGGGTGCCGTCGGCGTTGTTGTACATGTTGCTGTATTCCGTGTTGGTGATCGGTACGTTCTCGGTCGTCACCTTGGTTGCACGCACTGGCGACGGCGACACCGAATTGTCGTCGTTCCGTGGGCTGGGCAAGTCGCACCCGGTGATCGCCTTGTCCATGACCGTGTTGCTGCTGGCTCAGGCCGGCGTGCCGCTGACGTCGGGCTTCGTCGCCAAGTTCGCGGTGATCCAGGCTGCGGTCGAGGAGCACAGCTACGCGATCGCAATCGTCGCCATGGTCGCGTCGGTGATCGCCGCGTTCCTCTATCTGCGGATCATGGTCTCGATGTGGGTGACCGAGCCCGAATCCGGTGATGCCGACCGCGAGCCCGTGCGGGTGCCGCTGTGGACGGGCGTCGCGCTGGCCCTGTCGGTCGGGTTCACCCTGGCCATCGGGTTCTACCCCGCCTGGCTGATCGATGCCGCCAAAGCGGCCGTCACCGCCAAGTAGCCGCGCCCCGCCCGCGCCTCGCCCGCCGCGCCCGCCCGCCCGCGCCCCGCCGCGCCCGCGCCCCGTCCCAACTCGTTGGGCGCGATTTGGGCCACGAGTGGCGTGTTCCCGCACCCACGGGCGCGAAACGTGCCAGCTCAGGTCTGATATCGCGCCCGACGACGGAGAGCGCGGCTAGGCGGCGGCAAGGGTGAGACGGGCGAGGATCTGGCCGATGTCGGCCACGGCCTCACTGAGACCGCCACTGACATCGATGTCAGTGATCCGCGCCGTGGTCCAACCCATGGTCGTCAGCTTGCGATCGCGTCCCTTGTCGGCGTGCGATTCGACCGCACCGTCGTGCCATGCCGGGTGATCGACCTCGACTGCCAATTTCACCCTCGGCCAGGCGAAGTCCATCGCGATGTCCCGGTCGGAAAGACGCATCGGAAATTGGGTGACCGGCACCGCAAGCCCCTGTCGAGCCATCTCTTCGAGCACCTTGACCTCGAGATTGGATTGCAGGGCTGCGCGCCATGCCGGACGCGATCTGATGACGGCGAGCATTGTCGCCGAGCCCGGTCGGTTGGGGTGGTAGAGCCGTTGCAGGGTGTCGGTGACGGTGCCGAACGTGAGTCGCTGCTCGTTGAGCAACTGCTCGAGCGCAGAGGTGGTCGCCTCACGCCCGATCATGTCGGGCAGTCGAAGATCGTGCGGGGTGGGCTGGTGAGGCGGATGCCGTCCGGGCGTTGCACGACGTCGACGGGGTCGATTCGGCGACAACGATGGACCACGATGCCCTGCATCTCCGGAGAACAACCATGCGCAACGAGCACGTGAATCCAGCGATCGGTCATTCGTCGCACACTCCACAGCTGGCCGGCAGTCGTGAAGCCGATCATTGCCGCAGGGTTTCGCGCGCAGACGGCGCCAAGGATCTGCTCGCGATTGCACGGCCAGTGCGCGCTGCGGAATACTCCCGGCAGCATGGTGACGAGTTCGCCTCGATCGACCAGGTGCGCGACGTTCCGTCGGTTGCAGCCCAGCTCGACCAGTTTTGGTGTCGAGATGATGCCGAGATGAGTGCTGAACCAGGCATCCATCGAGCGTCGCCAGGGTGTTGACATTCGGACCTCCCAAGTTGAACGAGCCATCGGGGGAAGTCGATT
>JANOJI010000261.1:0-4641 GCA_031408175.1 Ilumatobacteraceae bacterium | reverse complement strand
CTCCCGCCGGTGCTCGATCGTTGTCTGGCCCTGATCCCTGCTGCGTTGATCGCTGCGCTCGTCGTCAAAGACACGTTCAGCGTCGGCCAGCAACTGCAGATCGACGCGCGCGTCGCCGGGGTTGGTGCTGCTGTTCTCGCCACATGGCGGAAGGCGCCTCTGATCGTGGTGATCGTGATCGGCGCCGGTGTCACCGCGGCCGTGCGCGCCGTCGCTTAGCTACCTGCTGCGACCCGCTGCTCGACGATGCGTCTGAGGTTGCGCAGGTTGCGCTTCCAGATCGACCGCAACACGAGTCGTCCACCGATCAGTGCACCGATCGGCCCTCCCAACCACCACGGAAATGTCAGCGATTCATCCCAGCCGAAGCGTGTGCGCCGACCGACATCGATCGGCGCCAGCGTGAATCTGCCCGTGCCCGTGACCACGCCGACGTGGCGTACGCCCATCGCCACGCCCGCCACCCATTCGGTGATCTCCATCCTGTCGACGAGCTTGATCGGTCCGACCTTGGTATCGCAGAGGAACGTTGTGCCGACGTCGCGATGTTGATCTGTCTGGAATCGAATGGCCACGGCGTCATGCATCCACTCGATGTGGTCCTCGATCGGCTCGACGACCTGCCAGACCTGTGATGGCGTCGCCGAGATCTCGATGGTCACGCTGAGCCGAGACACGAATGTGCGGATCAGGCCTTGACGGACTGGCGGCGTAGCTGAGCGGCCGCCGCCTCGGGCGACACGATGTTGAGCATCACGCCGG
Organism: Ilumatobacteraceae bacterium; assembly: GCA_031408175.1. Taxonomy (GTDB): domain Bacteria; phylum Actinomycetota; class Acidimicrobiia; order Acidimicrobiales; family Ilumatobacteraceae; genus JAENVT01. The sequence continues at coordinate 3,879 of JANOJI010000261.1, read as the reverse complement.
TGCCTCGCTCGAACCCAGCGGTGGTGACCAGCTTCGGCCACAGGTGAACGTGCCAGTGGAACGCGCCGTTGTAGTGATGTGGAGCGGTGTGGAAACCGATGTTGTACGAGATGTCGCCGTGGCTATCGCGCAGCACCTCGATGGCGTCTCGGATCGACTTGCCGACGGCTGCCAAGGTCGCGTCGCTTGCATCGGCGAGATGCAGCTCGTGGTTGCGCGGGATGATCAGCAGTTCGTAGGGCGAGCCGCTCCAGTAGGGGCACACGCAGACCACATCGTCGTTGGCGAACAGCACGCGCTCGCTCTCGCCGATCTCGGCCTCGATCGTTGCGCACAGGATGCATCCGCCTTCGAAGCGGCTGAAAGCACGTTGCTCCTCGAGCAACTCGCCCGGCACGAACGGCAAGCCGAGCAACTGTCCGTGGGGATGAGCGATCGACGCGCCAGCCTCGCGGCCATGATTGATGATCGCCTGCGTGTATCGCACGTTGGCTGTCGCTGCGTGCTCGAGGAAGCGGCGCTTCAGCACCAGCATCATCTCGGCTGCATCGGCATCGCTGAACGCGTGAATACCGGAGTTGTGGTCACGGGTCAGGACGAACACTTCATGGGTGCCGCTGGCCTCGGCCTCGACATGCACGGGTCCACGGTGATGCACGGCAAACGGCTGGTCACCGTCGAATGCCGGGTACAGGTTTGGAATGACGCGCATGCGCCACGTCCCGCCCTTGTCGACGGTCTCGAGCGCAGGAAGCGTGACCTCTTCGTTGCCGGGGCAAAAGGGGCATGGTCGGTCAGGGTCGGATTCGACCTGGGCGACGCGGGGTGCGAAATCGGTCGGGCGCTCAGCACGCTCGGCCACGATCGTGACCCACCGCCCGGTGAGTGGATTGAGACGCAGTTGACTCACAGCGCTCCACAGCTTACGAGGTTGCACTGGCTTCTGGACGGACGGTGCTGTGAATTGTGCGATACACACTGACGTGACGTGGACTGTCGGCGGTGAATGGCGCGCGTTCAGCGTCTTCCCATCGTTCGGCCAGACGAAATCCAGAATCGAGAGCCATCGTGTCGAGTTGTTCGACCGTCGCGTAGCGGATTGCCCACGGCCGCATGCGTACCCCGCCCGTGCCGGTGATCGAGATGTACTGGCCCTGCGCAGTCTGCGCGGCGAGGTCGTGCATCGTGACGCTCAGCACCACGGCGTCCACGGTCATCGAACGCACTGTGACCGATGACCCTGGCTGTGGCTCGGGTACGAATGCCTCGATCACGAATGCGCCACCGGGAACCAGACGCTCGGCTACAGCTGCGAAACACGCGCGCTGGCGCTCCTCGCTGAGCACGTTGAAGAACGTGTTGTAGGCCACGAACACCAGAGCGAACGGGCCGGCTGGTTGATCGTCGACCATGTCGCCGATACGTGTCGTCACCGATCGAGCAGGGTCGTTCTCGGCGAGTTTGGCGAGCATCGCCGAGCTGGTATCCAGGCCGACAACCCGCACACCGCGTGCGGCCAACGGCACCGCTAGGCGGCCGGTGCCGACTCCGAGTTCCAGCACAGGCAACGGAGTGAACTCGTCCGAAAGTTGTGTGAGCAGGTTGACCGTCGTGTCGACATCGCTGACGCCCGGATACCAATCGTCATACACGTCGGCGAACGCATCGCCGTACGTCGAGTCGGTGTAGCCATCCACCACACCATCTTTGACCACAACGGCTGTCGACGGCCAATACGTGGGCGTAGCCTGAACGCCGTGCACGACGGCTACGCCTACCTCGACCACGCTGCAAGCACGCCCATGCGTGCCGAGGCGGTCGCGGCGATGCTGCCATTCCTCAGCGAGCAGTTCGCCAACCCGTCGGGTTCGCACCGCCTTGCGAGGCAGGTTCGCAAGGCGATTGACGAGGCCCGCGACGATGTGGCCGACGTGATCGGCTGCTTGCCAGGCGAGGTGATCTTCACGAGCGGTGGGACAGAGGCAGACAACACGGCCATCTTTGGAACGCTCGATCAGCGTGGCGGCATCGCCCTGTGTCCCGCTGTCGAGCACCACGCCGTGCTGCATGCGGTCGAGTCCAGACACGGGCGCGTGGTTGGAGTCGACACAGTCGGTCGGGTCGACCTCGATGCACTCGCAACGTCGCTCGACGACGTCTCGATCGTCAGCGTGATGGCCGTCAACAACGAGGTCGGCACCATCACCGATCTCGCCGAGGTTGCCGAGGTCGTTCACCGCCATTCGCCTCGAACTGTCATGCATACCGACGCAGTGCAGGCGGCGAGCTGGCTCGATCTGCGCACGATCATCTCCCACGTTGATCTGTTGTCGCTCTCGGCGCACAAGTTCGGCGGACCAAAGGGCGTCGGTGTGCTGGTGGCTCGCGGGCGTTCGGTGTTCACCCCGATGCTGGTGGGCGGCGGTCAGGAGCGTGAGCGCCGCAGCGGTACCCACAATGTTGCCGGGATCATCGCCATGGCGTCGGCACTGCGCGCCGCCGATGACGAGCGACCGGTGGAGAACAAACGAGTTGCCGACCTACGCAACTCGCTGGTCGACGGCCTGCGAGCAGAACTCGAGGATGTGCATGAGACTGTCGCGCGAGGAGACAAGGTTGCCGGTTCTGCACATGTATGCATCGACGGCATCGAGAACGAGGCGCTGCTGTACCTGCTCGATGAAGCGGGCGTGTGCGCGAGCGCTGCGTCGTCGTGCGCGAGCGGAGCCATGGAGCCCTCGCACGTGTTGGCAGCGATGGGCGTGCCGAACGAGCGTGCCCGCGGCGCATTGCGACTGACCCTCGGTCGTACGACGACGGCTGACGATGTCACTCGGGCGACGTCTGCAATCGTCGACTCGGTGCGCAGGCTGCGCGACGGGCGAGACGCAGGTGTTCGTCAGGGGCGAGCATCGTGAGGGTGCTTGTTGCTCTCAGTGGCGGAGTCGATTCCTCGGTGGCTGCCGCCGAGTTGATCAACGCCGGCCATCATGTCGTGGGTATCACGATGCGTCTGTGGGGTGGCGAGAGCGACACCGGGTGCTGCTCGGTGGCCGATGTCGACGATGCTCGCCGAGTCGCCCAGCAACTCGACATCGATCACCTCGTGTTCAACTTCAGCGACGACTTCAACACGCACGTCGTCGACCCGTACGTGCGAGCCCACAGTCAAGGTCTCACACCGAATCCATGCATCGAGTGCAATCGCCACCTGAAGTTCGATCGCCTCAGCGAACGTGCCGACCTGCTCGGCTTCGATGCCATTGCCACGGGTCATCACGCTCGAATCGAGGCTGTCGGCGACCGATACTTCGTGCATCGAGGTGCTGACTCGGCCAAGGATCAGAGCTACGTCGTGCACATGTTGCCGCAGCGCGAACTGCAGCGCACAATTTTCCCGGTCGGGCATCTCACCAAGTCCCAGGTCCGCGACAAGGCTGCGGCCCTCGGGCTGCGAACCGCAGCCAAGCCCGACAGTCAAGACGTGTGCTTCATCACACACACCGGTGGACGCGAGACGTTCCTCGGTGCCCGCATTCCGTTCCGGAGAGGAACCGTCGTCGACTCCACTGGAGCCGTGCTCGGTGAAGTGCCCGCGATCGAGATGGTCACGGTTGGGCAGCGTCGTGGCATCGGCCTCCCCGGCGGCGGTCCGAAGCGCTACGTCACGGCGATCGATCAGACGGCTGCGACCGTCATGGTCGGCGACGAGGCGGATCTCGACGACAGCGAGATCGTGGTCGACAACGTGGTGTGGGCCGACCAGCCCCATGTCGGCGATGTGATGGTGCAATGCAGCGCGCACGGCACGACGATGCCGGCCTGGCTGCAGGCTGACACGGTTCGGTGGCGCAGCCCGCAGCGCCGCGTGGCCTCTGG
>JANOJI010000257.1:0-5639 GCA_031408175.1 Ilumatobacteraceae bacterium | reverse complement strand
AAGATCAAGCGCCGCGGACCAGCGTTCCGCGGCAAGGGCGCAGCAGGCAAGTCCTCTGCGAAGAAGAAGTAACGGAAGGGCATCGAAGTGGCAAAGAAGTCATTGATCAACAAAGCGAATGCCAAGCCGAAGTACAAGGTGCGTGGCTATAACCGTTGCCGCAAGTGCGGCCGGGCGCGTTCGGTGTACCGCAAGTTTGGGTTGTGCCGTGTCTGCCTCCGCAGCATGGCTCACGCCGGCGAGATCCCCGGTATGACCAAGGCGAGCTGGTGAGGAACGCATCATGATGACTGACCCCATCGCAGACATGTTGACCCGAATCCGCAACGCCAACACGGCAATGCACGATGAAGTTCGCATGCCATCGTCGAAGCAGAAGATCGCATTGGCGACCATCCTCCACAAAGAGGGCTACATCCACGGCTTCAGCACAGCGCCATCGACCACTGGTCCGGGCGACGTGTTGACGATCTCGATGAAGTACTCGGCGGAGCGTCACCGCACGATCTCCGGCTTGCGCCGTATCTCCACTCCAGGCCTTCGGGTCTACCGCAAGGGCGACGCCGTGCCGCGCGTCCTCGGCGGGTTGGGTGTGGCCGTCCTGTCCACCAGCCAGGGGCTGATGACCGACCGCGAAGCGCGCAAGCGCAAAGTGGGCGGCGAAGTCCTTTGCTACGTGTGGTGAATCGGAGAACGCATGTCTCGTATCGGTAAATCCCCAATCATCGTCCCCGGCGGCGTCGACATCACCCTTGATGGCGGCGAGCAGAATACGGTCACGGTCAAGGGTCCGAAAGGCACCCTCAGCCGTTCGTTGCCCGGCATCATCACGGTTCGTCGCGACAGCGAGATGATCGTGGTCGAGCGTCCCGACGACCTGCGTGAGAGCCGGTCGTTGCACGGCCTCACCCGCACGTTGGTCAACAACATGGTCGTCGGTGTCACCGATGGCTTCAGCAAGGAACTCGAGATCATCGGCGTCGGTTACCGCGCCGAGGCGGTTGCGCCGAACAAGTTGCGCATGGCCCTTGGCTTCAGCCATCCCGTGATCGTCGATGCTCCGGAAGGCATCACATTCGAGGTGCCTGTACAGACCCGAGTGATCATCAAGGGCATCGACAAGGAAGTCGTCGGACAAGTAGCCGCCAACATCCGCTCGATTCGCAAGCCGGAGCCGTACAAGGGCAAGGGCGTGCGCTACCTCGGCGAGAAGGTCCTCCGCAAGGCCGGCAAGACCGGCAAGAAGTGAGCGAACGATGAGCAAGACCGCAGAAAAGCGTCGGCAGGGCCGAATCATCCGCCACCGGCGGGTACGCAAGAAGATCCACGGCACCGCGGCCCGTCCGCGCCTGGCCGTGTTCCGTTCCAACAAGCATCTGTCGATCCAATTGATCGACGACGAGGTCGGTCGCACTGTGGCCTCTGCCTCGACCGCCGAAGCCGCCTTGCGTGCAGAAGGCAGTGGCGCGACGGTTGCCGCGGCGACGCGACTCGGTCAGTTGCTGGCCGAGCGGGCCAAGGCCGCCGGCGTCACCCAAGTGGTGTTCGACCGTGGTGGATTCCTCTATCACGGCCGTGTCGCAGCGGTTGCCGCTGCCGCACGCGAAGCAGGTCTGGAGTTCTGATGGCAGCGCCAACGAATTACGCCAACAACCCGTCGTACAACTCCGCTGATTCCGGCGGACTTCGCGAGTCGCGCGTCATCCACATCAACCGCGTCGCCAAGGTCGTCAAGGGCGGCCGTCGCTTCTCGTTCACCGCGCTCGTCGTGGTCGGCGACGGCAATGGTCGCGTCGGCCTAGGCTACGGCAAGGCCAAGGAAGTGCCGCTGGCCATCCAGAAGGGCACCGAAGAGGCCAAGAAGAACTTGTTCGACGTGCCGCTCGCAGGCAGCACCATCACGCATCCGATCATCGGCGTCACTGGCGCCGGCCGGGTGATGATGAAGCCGGCAGCCGCCGGTACCGGCGTGATCGCCGGCGGCGCGGCGCGCATCATTCTCGAAGAGGCCGGCGTGCACGACGTGTTGTGCAAGTCGCTCGGTTCGTCGAACGCCATCAACGTGGCGCGCGCAACGATCAACGGTTTGCAGTCGCTGCAGCGTCCGGAGGAAGTTGCTCGTCGTCGTGGCCTGGCCGCCGAGGAGTTCGTGCCGAAGGGCATGCTCAACGCTTACAACGAGCGTAAGAAGCAGATCGCAGCAGGAGATTCACACTGATGCCGCAGACAAAGAGCGACACAACCGGCGAGAAGATGATCACCGTCAAGCAGATTCGCTCGACGATCGCCAACAAGCCAAAGACCCGTGGCACCATGCGTGCCCTCGGCCTGCGCAAGATCGGCGACACCAACACGTTGCCGGATCGCAAGGAGATCCGCGGCATGATCGCCCGGGTCGGTCACCTCATCACCGTGACGGAGAACTGACATGCGTGTCGATCAACTCGCCCCCTCACCGGGGTCCAATAGGGCAAAGCGTCGCGTTGGTCGCGGTATCGGCGGCAAGGGTGGCAAGACCGCCGGTGCCGGTACCAAGGGCCAGCAGTCGCGTGGCCGCGGCAAGGTTGCGCGCGGGTTCGAGGGCGGTCAGATGCCGCTGAAGCAACGCGTGCCGAAGTTGAAGGGTTTCAACAACCCGTTCCGTGTCGAGTACAGCCCAGTCAACCTCGACCAACTTGCTGCGTGTGGCGAATCGACGGTCGATCCCGACGTGCTGGTCGCCAAGGGTTTGGTGCGCAAGGGCGACTTCGTCAAGGTCCTCGCTCGCGGCGAGATCACGTCGAAAGTCGACGTGACGGCCCACGGTGTTTCCAAGGCCGCTGAGGCTGCCATCAAGGCCGCAGGCGGTAGCGTCACGCTGTTGCCGCTGCCCTTCAAGCAGGGTCGCCCGCCGGTCAAGGGCAACCAATTCACCAACCGCTGATCCACACCACTACCGCCGAGCCGACAAGGGAGTCGCTGTGCTGTCGAACCTGAAGAACGTCTTCAAGGTCACCGATCTGCGGAACAAGATTCTGTTCGTCATGGGGATGATCGCCCTGTATCGACTCGGCGTCGCCATCCGTGTACCCGGCATCGATCCTGATGCAGTCAAGCAGTTCAAGAAGGGTGTCGAATCGCAGGGTGCGCTCGGCTTCCTCGACCTGTTCTCCGGCGGTGCATTCGGCAGCTTCTCCATTTTTGCGCTCGGCATCATGCCGTACATCACCGCCAGCATCATCATGCAGGTCCTCGGTGTCGTCATTCCCAAGCTCGAGAAGCTGCAGCAAGAAGGTGCGGTCGGGCAGCGCAAGATCACCCAGTACACGCGCTATCTGGCCATCGGTATCTCCTTGATGCAGGCCACCGCGCTGACGTTCATCTTCGGCAACGGCAACGGCAACGCCTTTTTCGGCGCCGCCCAACGGCTTCCAACCGGCGTCAGGCTGCTCCCCGATGGGATGTGGCCCCGTGGCTATCTGGTGATCCTGTCGCTGGTCGCCGGCACCGCTGTGCTGATGTGGCTCGGCGAGCTGATCAGTCAGCGTGGCATCGGCAACGGGATGAGCATGGTCATCTTCGCGTCGGTGGTCAGCAGTCTGCCGTTCGGCTTCTACGCGATTCTTCAGGAGCGGAAATGGTTCGCGTTCGTCCTGTTGCTCATCGTCAGCCTGTTGATCGTCGTTGCGGTCGTGCGCGTCGAACTGGCTCAGCGACGCATCCCCGTTCAGTTCGCCAAGCGGGTCGTCGGCCGACGGATGTACGGCGGGCAGAACACCTACATCCCGCTGAAGGTCAACCAGAGTGGTGTCGTTCCGATCATCTTTGCCAGTTCTGTGCTGCTGCTTCCCGTGCTGATCACCAACTTCCTCGGTGGCAGCAGTGGCACCGGCTGGAGGGCGTCGATACAAAGGTGGGTCGACGCCAACCTGGTCAACAGCCAGAACCTGGTGTACATCGTGCTGTTCTCGCTGATGATCATCGCCTTCGCCTACTTCTACAACTCGATTGCCTTCGATCCCATCCGCCAGGCCGACCAGATCCGGCGCCAGGGCGGCTTCATCCCCGGTGTGCGGCCGGGCCCGCAGACCGAGCGCTACCTGGCCAAGGCCGTCAACCGCATCACGCTGCCAGGCGCCGTGTTCGTCGCAGTGATCGCCATCACGCCGTACATCATCTTGTGGGCGTCCGACGTGCAGAACTTCCCATTTGCCGGTACCACTGTGTTGATTGCCGTTGGCGTCGCACTCGAGCTCATGCGCCAGATCGACAGCCAATTGATGCTGCGCAACTACGAGGGTTTCCTGAAGTGACCCTGCCCCGTCTGTCGAAGGGCGGGTCGTCAGCGGCATGATCCCCGGCGCTCGGCTCATTCTGCTCGGCCGGCAAGGTGCGGGTAAGGGAACACAGTGCGTGCGTTTGTCGCGCCATTTCGTCGTTCCCCACATCTCCACCGGCGACATGTTGCGCGCTGCAGTGCGAGAGGGAACCGACCTCGGTCGCATGGCCAAGAAGGTGATGGACGATGGCGGGCTTGTCGGCGACGACATCATGATCGGCATCGTCAACGAGCGATTGAGCCACCACGATGCCAAGGGCCGCGGGTACATCCTCGACGGTTTTCCGCGTACCGTTTTTCAAGCACAGGCCCTCGACGGGATCACCGCCGAGCAACCGATCGATCTGGTTCTCGACCTCGATGTGCCGCGCGAGCTCGTATTGGCTCGGCTCAGCGCTCGACGGGTGTGCCGCGACTGTGGCACCAACTATGTGGCTGGCGGACACGAAAAACTGCCGTGGATCTGCGAAGTGTGTGGCGGCGACGTGATGCATCGCGACGACGACACTCCCGAGGCGATCGAGCATCGTCTCGATCTCTATGAGCAGCAGACCTCGCCGCTGATCGAGTTCTACCAAAGCCAGGGTCGGCTCGCTGTCATCGATGGCGTCGGCACTCCTGAGGCGGTGTTCCGGCTGCTTGCGGCCGCCGTCGACGCCGCTCGCTGAGGGTCCACCCAATGCGCCGTCTACCGTGCCGCACCACGCAGGATCTCAGCCACATGCGCGCCGCCGGGCGCGTGGTGGCGGAGATGCACCACGCCATTCGAGCCGCCACGCGCGTTGGCGTGACGACGTTGCAGCTCGACCGTGTCGCCCGCGATGTGCTGGCTGCGCGCAACGCGACCTCGAACTTCCTCGACTACCACGGATATCCCGCGGTGATCTGCGCGTCGGTGAATGATGAGGTGGTGCATGGAATCCCCAACGACCGTCAGCTCCAGGACGGAGACATCGTCTCGATCGATTGTGGAGCGATCGTCAACGGCTGGCATGGCGATGCGGCATTCACGATGGGAGTCGGCTCGATCAGCGCAGATGCCCAGCGATTGATGGACACCGCCGATCGAGCGCTGGTCGCCGCCATCGCGGCGATGCAGCCTGGCGGTCACCTCGGCGACGTCGGCGCTGCGGTCGAGTCGGTGGTGACTGCAGCAGGCTACGGCAGTCCCCGTGACTACTGCGGCCATGGGATCGGCCGGGCCATGCACGAACAGCCTGACGTCGAGAACCGCGGCCGTCGCGGAAAGGGTCCTCGATTGGAGCCGGGTGTCGTGCTGGCAATCGAGCCAATGCTGATCGCCAGCGGTCACGACGACGTG
>JANOJI010000205.1:0-2977 GCA_031408175.1 Ilumatobacteraceae bacterium | reverse complement strand
GAACAGGGTCGTCTTGCCGGCGCCGTTGGGGCCGATGATGCCGACGATCCCCGCACGCGGGAGCGTGAATGACAGCTCCTCGATCAGCAGGCGATCGCCGAAACCCTTGCGCAGGTTGGCGACCTCGATCACGGTGTCCCCAAGACGGCGGCCGACGGGCACAGTGATCTCCAACCGATCGGGTCCGCGTTCCGCGGCCTCGGCTTCTAGCTGCAGCTTGTCGTACGCCGCGAGGCGCGCCTTGCCCTTCGCCTGACGGGCCTTCGGTGCCATCCGCACCCATTCGAGCTCACGTTGGAGCGTGCGCTGGCGCGCCTCGTTGCCCTTCTCCTCCCGCGCCAGTCGCTCCTGCTTTTGCTCGAGCCATGACGAGTAGTTGCCCTCGAACGGAATCCCGCGACCGCGGTCGAGCTCGAGGATCCATTCGGCGACGTTGTCGAGGAAGTAGCGGTCGTGGGTGATCGCAACCACGGTCCCGGAGTACTCCTGCAAGAACCGCTCCAGCCACTCGACGCTCTCGGCATCGAGGTGGTTCGTCGGCTCGTCGAGCAGCAACAGGTCGGGCCGGCTCAGCAGCAGGCGGCACAGGGCGACGCGACGACGCTCGCCTCCGGACAGCGTGTTGACGTCGGCATCGTCGGCCGGGCAGCGCAAGGCGTCCATCGCGATCTCGACGTTGCGTTCCAAGCTCCAGGCATCGGTGGCCGCGATCTTGTCTTCTAGCTCTGCCTGCAGCGCGCCGATCTTGTCGTAGTCGGCGTCGGGGTCGCCCCACATCATCATCACTTCGTTGTAACGATCGATGATCGACTGCACTGCGGCGACGCCGTCCATGACGTTGCCCTTCACGTCCTTTGTCGGATCAAGGTCGGGTTCCTGAGCGAGATAGCCGACGCTGAAACCCGGTGTCAGGCGAGCCTCGCCGCTGTAGCCGTCGTCGAGGCCGGCCATGATTCGCAACAGGCTCGACTTGCCGGCGCCGTTGGCGCCCAGGACGCCGATCTTGGCGCCGGGGTAGAACGAGAGCGAGATGTTCTCCAGCACGGTGCGATCGGGTGGATAGACGCGGGCGAGCTTGTAACAGGTGTAGATGAATTCGTGGGCCATGGCGTCGCACAATCTACGGCGCTCCATCGCTAGGCGCGACGCCACGGTGGTGCTACGTTCACGCGAGTAGATCAGCGTACCTACGAATCGTCCCAGTGAAGTCACAGTGAAAGAGGTATCAACGGTGCTTGCAGTAGACGGATTCTTCAGCCGGGCATCGCTCGGGCAGTTCGGGTTCCGCTGGCTGCACATCTTGGCCGGCATCACCTGGATCGGTCTGTTGTACTACTTCAACTTCGTTCAGGTTCCGGCCTTTGCCGCATACGGCGACGAGGCGCGTGCCCGCAACATCGCCATCGACAAGGTTGCCCGCAAGGCGTTGTGGTGGTTCCGCTGGGCAGCGATCAGCACATTCGTCACCGGCATCTTGATCACCATCGTCACCAAGGACTACTTCGCCAACGACTTTGGGAAGACGGCCAGCGGAATCGCCATCAGCACCGGCATGCTGCTGGGCACCATCATGATGCTGAACGTGTGGGGTGTGATCTGGCGCAATCAGAAAGTCGTGCTCGCCAACGCTGCCAACGTCGTCGCCGGCGGAGAGGCCGACCCAGCCGCCGCTGCAGCGGGACGCAAGGCACTCATGGCGTCACGGCAGAACACGGTGTTCTCGGTCAGCATGCTGTTCTTCATGGTCTTCACGACGCACAGTCCCGCCGCGGGGCAGGTCGTCAGTAGCGGCAAGGTGGGCGCCTTTTGGGCAATCACCGTCGTCGTCGTCGCCGTGATGGAAGTGAATGCGCTCGGCTTGCTGCCATGGAAGGCAACGCCGAACAAGGGCCTCAACGTGATGTACGACGGCCCCGGCGTCCGCAACGTGCTGGTCAGCGCGTTCGGCCTGTGGGTGATCTTCCTGATCCTCAGCGAGGTACTGCTGAAGGCATAGGCCCGCGAACGTGGCTCACGTGACCGTCAGGGTGGCCTTCATGTTGCCGTGCCCGGCGATCGTGCAGATCACCTGATAGCTGCCGGGAGCCACCGGGTAGGTATCGCTGTCTACATCGCTGCGTCCCGGGACCTGGAGGACCAGGCCGACATCGATGGTCTCGGCGTCGACCAGGCGCAAGTCGTGAGGCAGGCTGGAGTTGTTCACGAGGGAGATCGTCACCTCGCCACCGACCGCCGTGGCCGTGTAGGACGTGGCGTCCCATGCAATTCCTTCGATGGCCGTGATCACCGTCGCGTTGGCCGGCGTCGTGGTGGAGCTGCCGCCGCTACCTGAACTACAACCCACCACAGTCAGGGCGATGAACGGTACGGCGAGCAGGGTCCGAAATCTCATGCGATGAATATATAAGTCTCAGCTTCGGAAAAGCAACCGGCCATCTGGCATGGGGACGGGAGCCTTCAAAGCGGAACGTCGACAAGTACGCTCACACGACGATGACAGCAATCGATTCTGCAGGAACAGGATTCGGCGCGAACTCATGGCTCGTCGAGGAAATGTACGAGCAGTTCCGGTCCGATCCCGGTTCGGTCAGCGAGACGTGGCGCGAGTTTTTCTCCGACTACAAACCCGCCATCGCGCCTGTCGCGGTCGCACCGGGATCGGCCGCCGCTTCGCTCTCGAACGGAACGGCGCCCCCGGTCGCACAGGCCGATGCTCAGGCAGCGCCGGAAGATCTGGGAGAGCCGATCCGTGGCGCCGGCGCAGCGATTGCGGCCAACATGGAACGCAGCTTGTCGGTGCCGACGGCGACCAGCTTCCGCAACATCCCGGCGAAGTTGCTCGAGGTCAACCGAAAGGTGATCAACGGGTACCGCAGCCGCAGTGGTCAGGGCAAGGTCAGCTTCACCCACCTCATTGGGTTCGCGGTCGTGCGCGCCATCGCCGACGCGGTTCGCAATATGGGCAATTCGTACGTGG
>JANOJI010000201.1:0-6755 GCA_031408175.1 Ilumatobacteraceae bacterium | reverse complement strand
CAGGTGGCGTGCTCGACGCTCTCGTACCAGTACGGTCGGGCGATTGTCTGGCTCGACGATCTCACTGCCAGTCGAGACCCTCACGACTACGACCTGTGCGAGCGCCATACAGCGCGCTTGTCAGTGCCCAACGGATGGCGGCTGGAAGACAGGCGCAGCCGACGCGTCCTGGTTTTCTCGGCGACATCACGGCTCGCCGGCTGAAGCCGGCGAACCCGGGACACCGGTAATCTGTCGCCTCATGCCCGGCGCCCAGGTTCCTCCGACGCGTGTCGATCCCGACCAGGCCGGCGTCGGCGTAGGTCAGGCTGTCACTGTCTGGCTCGCCACGTGGGTGGTCGGGAACCTGCTGGGAGCGGTCGTGATCGCCGCCGCCGGGTACGAGACTGCATCCGAGGCGCCGGTTTGGGTCACGATGGTGTTGGCCACGGCCTTGTGGGCGCCGATGCTGGCAGGTCTGTGGGTGCTCAGCGACCGCGTCTCGAGGCCTCGGTTTGCCCGGCCCAGCTTCGCCGCCGACTACGGCCTGCGGTTCAAGGTCGTCGATCTCGTCGGTGTGCCGGTCGGAGTGTTGTCACAACTTGTTGCGCTGCGACTGGTCTACTGGCCGCTCGAGCGCGGCTGGCCCGACACCTTCAGCCGCTCGCGAGTCGAACGCAACGCCCGCGATCTGTACGACCGGGCACATGGCGGTTGGCTCCTCGGTCTGGTCGCTATTGTCGTCATCGGTGCACCGTTGGTCGAGGAACTGGTGTATCGCGGCTTGCTGCAGGGCGCGGCGCTGCGACGTTTGCACGGGGCGGTGGCGGTCGTCGCGGTCGCTGCCTTCTTCGCGCTGATCCACTTCCGCTGGGTCGAGTTCCCGGGGCTCTTCGTGTTCGGACTGGTGCTCGGAGTCTGCGCACTGGTAACTGGCAGGTTGGGGATGGGCATCGTGGCTCACATGGCCTTCAATGCGACCGGCCTGCTCTTGGTGGCAGCGACATGAGAAGCGGCATTCACGACAGGGTGACACTCCATGACGTGTAGCGGAGTGAAACAATGACGGCCGACATGACCGAGCTGATCGACGATCCAATCGTCGCCGACGACCCATTTCTACAGCCTGACGTTCGACCGACCCCGCCGCGACGCCCATTGGTCGATCGGATCGTCTCGCGTATTCTGCGCCGTCCGCGCTACTGGCTCGACACGCCGTGGACCAACGAACGAATCGCCCGCTATCTCACCGCGCTGATCGTTGTCGGCGGCTCGACGTTCGCGGTGTTGAAGATCGTGCACCTCAACCTCGTGTTCGAGAACAACACACCAACGGGCGGCGACATGGGCGCCCATGTGATGGCGCCTGCCTATCTCCGCGATCATCTGCTGCCCAATTTCCAACTCAGTGGCTGGAGCAACTACTGGTACGACGGATTCCCCCTCTACCGGTTCTACATGGTCGTACCGGCGTTGATGATCGTCGCCTTGAACACGGTGTTTCCATACGGCGTGGCCTTCAAGCTGGTTGCGATCCTCGGTCTCGTCACGTTGCCGGTCTGCACCTGGGCGTTCGGCCGGCTGGCTCGCTTCCGCTATCCGATGCCCGAACTCATGGCGTTGGCAGCGACCATCTTCTTGTTCGACGAGAGCTTCTCGATCTACGGCGGCAACGTCAAGAGCACGATGGCAGGCGAGTTCTCGTTCTCCATTGCTCTGTCGCTGGCGATGCTCGGTCTCGGGGTCTTTGCCCGTGGCATGGAGACCGGCAAGTTCCGAAGTTGGGCGGCCATCCTGATTGCTCTGGCCATGCTGTGCCACGGCATCGTGTTGATATTCGTCGTCCTCGGTGCCGTGTTGTTGTGGGCCGTGTGGATGGACCGCACCAGATTCGTCTACGGCTTCTCGGTGCTTGCCGGGGCGATGCTGCTGAGCGCGTTCTGGGTCGTGCCGTTCCTCGCCAACCACGCGTACATGACCGATATGAAGTACCACGGTCGACCCGACGGCGTCACAGATTCGTATTGGGACATGTTCTTCCCGTGGACGACGTTCCTCGACATCGTCGTGACGGGTCTCGCCGTTTTCGGATTCGTCGTGTCCGTCGTTCGACGGCAACTTGGCGGGGCATGGCTGGGGATCTGTTCGCTGGCCCTGACGGCGTTTGTCTTCCTGGCCAAGGACTCACTGCCGGTCATCGGTCTGCTGTGGAATCCCCGGTTGCTTCCGTTCCTCTATCTGCTCCGCCTGATGTTGATGATGGTCGGCATCGTCGAACTCGTCGAGGTCGTGGTGCGGGGCAGTCGGGCACGACCCGCACGAGGCAGCATGTGGAAGTTCGGCCTGGGCACTGCCGCCGCCGTCAGCGCCGTGGTGTTGGTGATGGAGCTGTTCCTGTTCCAACAGGTGCCCGGCGGGCGCACGATCAGCCAACACGGCAAGAACGTGTACTCGTGGGGAATCGGTGGCTTCAACCCGATCACATTGTCGCCCGAGGCCAAAGACGCCCAGAGCGATGGCTGGACCCGCTACAACTTCATGGGCTACGAGGGTCGCGACGCCTATGGCGAGTACAAGGCGTTGATCGATCAGATGAAGACGCTCGGCGCGGACACCACGCACGGCTGTGGTCGGGCGATGTGGGAGAACAACGGCGACAATGGCCAGTACGGCACGACGATGGCGCTGATGTTGTTGCCGCACTGGACGGACGGCTGCATCGCCAGCATGGAGGGCCTGTTCTTCGAGGCAAGCGGCACCACGCCATACCATTTCGTCACGGCCGCTGCGATGAGCAGCAACAGTTCGAACCCGGTGCGCGAACTGCGTTACGACGACAACGACGCCGAAAAGGGTGTGCCGTACCTGCAGACCCTCGGCGTCAAGTATCTGATGGTGTTCACCGAGGAGGCGAAGGCCGAGGCCGACACGCGCGATGAATTGACCATGCTGGCCTCCGTCGGGCCGTGGAACATCTATGACGTGGCCGACAGCGATCTTGTCGTACCGCTGGCGGTGCAACCGGTGGTGGTCGGGCATCGCAGCGGCGATCAGCGCGAACGCAATCTCGAACTGGGCATGAGCTGGTTCCAGCATCGCGATGAATGGGCTGCGATGCCTGCCAACGATGGGCCGGCCGAGTGGCAACGGATCGACGTCGTAGTCGACCAAACGCGTAGCGACGGTCTGGAACCAGGGGCATCGGGTCGCAAGATCGACATCGTCCAGCCCGCCGAAGCCATCGAGGCCAAGGAGCTGCCCGCCGTCACGATCAGCAATGTGCGCCTTGGCGAGCAAGATCTGCGATTCACCGTCGACCAGATCGGCGTGCCCGTCCTGGTGAAGATCAGCTACTTCCCGAATTGGAATGCCAGCGGCGCGGACGGTCCCTATCGCATCGCCCCCAACTTGATGGTGGTGGTACCGACTTCGACCGAGGTGCACCTCACCTACGGACGGTCGCAGCTCGACTACTTCGCCTATCTGCTGACGTTCATCGGGATCGGGCTGCTGATCTTCATGAGGATCCGCGGCGACGTCCGCCACGCCAACACACATCCGTTCGGCAGTGAGTCGGATCCGGATGCGTTCCATTGGGACGAGTGGGTATCGACCGAAGACGAAACGATGATGATCGACCCAACGCCGCCGGAGCCGTGGCGACCGGAGATTGGCGACCCTCTCGAATCGGATCTCGACGTGCAGTCGCTGGTCTGGGCCCCACCGACTGATCCTCCGGACGACTCGGGTCGCCCTGGCGTTAGCCTCTAAGCCCCATGTCCTCGACCACCCCCCAGGTGCTGGACGCGATCGTTAAAGCCTACGATGTGCGCGGCACCGTCCCCGATCAACTCAACACCGATGTCGCTCATGCTCTCGGAGTCGGCTTCGCCAAATTTGCCCAAGCCCGCCGCATTCTGGTTGGTCGCGACATGCGCCCTTCGGGGCCGGAGCTGGTCGACTCGTTCGTTCAGGGTGTGCTCGA
This sequence comes from Ilumatobacteraceae bacterium, assembly GCA_031408175.1. Taxonomy (GTDB): domain Bacteria; phylum Actinomycetota; class Acidimicrobiia; order Acidimicrobiales; family Ilumatobacteraceae; genus JAENVT01. The sequence goes on along the minus strand of JANOJI010000201.1, from coordinate 2,791 downwards.
GCAGGGCGTCGATGTTGTCGACCTCGGTTTGGCCTCGACCGATCTGGTCTATTTCGCTGCCGGCACTCTTGATGCTCCGGGCGCGATGTTCACCGCTTCGCACAATCCGGCCCAGTACAACGGCGTCAAGTTCTGTCTCAGCGGCGCACGTGCCGTTGGACAGGACACCGGGCTGGCCGAGATCAAGGCTGTTGCGGCCAGCGTGCTCGAAGGCAAGGGTCCGGTAGCAGCCTCGCGGCCTGGCTCGGCCACGACCCGCGATCTGCTCAGCGCGTTCGCCGACCACGTCGTCTCGTTCATCGACCCGGCATCGATGCACCCGCTACGCGTCGTCGCCGACACGGCCAATGGAATGGGTGGCCTCGTCGTGCCCGCGGTGTTCGAACGTCTGCCGCAGATCACACTCGAGGTGATGTACGGCGAACTCGATGGCACCTTCCCCAACCATCCGGCCGACCCACTGCAGCCGGCCAACCAACGCGATCTTCAGGCCCGAGTCGTTTCCGGGGGCTTCGACGTCGGACTCGCGTTCGACGGCGACGCCGACCGGGTGTTCGTGGTCGACGAAACAGGACGCGGACTCAGCGGCTCGACGACGACGGCGTTACTTGCCGCCGCTGTGCTGCGATCGCACCCCGGCGCCACGGTGTTGCACAACCTGATCTGCTCGAAGGTCGTGCCCGAGGTAATCCGCGAGAATGGCGGCGTGCCGGTTCGCACCAAGGTCGGTCACTCGTTCATCAAAGAGATCATGGCCGAGACCGACGCGGTGTTCGGTGGCGAGCACTCGGCGCACTACTACTTCCGCGACAACTTCGGGGCCGACTCCGGGCTGATCGCGTCGGTGCTGGTTCTCGCCGAGATCAGCCGGGCCGACACTGTGCTGTCGGTCGTACGCAAGCCGTTCGAGCGGTACTCGTCCAGCGGAGAGATCAACACCCAGGTCGGGGATCCGGTCGCCGTCATGGCCAGGATTGCCGAGGAATTCGCCGACCAACAACAGGATCGTCTCGACGGCTTGACTGTCGACTGCGGATCGTGGTGGTTCAACCTGCGGCCGTCCAACACCGAACCGCTGCTGCGGCTGAATCTCGAGGCAGCGACACGCGACGACTGCGACAGCCATGTGGCCGAGGTGCTGGCCCTCGTGACGAGCGTCTGACACTCGTCGCTCGGAGTATGAAAGGATTGGATTCGATGACACTCGACCCCCGGCTACTGGCCGTCCTGGCCTGCCCGCAGGACAAGGGCCCGCTCTACTACCTTGGTGACGGCGACGGTCTGTACAACCCGCGGTTGCGACGTCGGTACGTGATACGCGAGGGCATTCCGGTGATGTTGATCGACGAGGCGGTTGCCGTCGACGACGCCGAACACGAAGCAATCATGACCCGTGTGAGCAGCGAAGGCTTGGCGCCGACGTTCGCCGCGTGACCCGCATGCAGCGTTGGCCGCGTATCAATTTGGAGGCATCGTGGGCTACGCTCACACCATGAAGTCGAGGCGTCACATCGCGCGGTTGATGGCTGCGACCGTTCTTGTTATCGGCGCAGGAGTCGTCACCACACCCGGCGGCGTGTCGCTGGTGCACGCCGCAGGGCTGGAGGGCGGTGGCGAGTTCCACCCGCTGACCCCGGTCCGGATCTACGACTCCCGCCCGATATCGCCGATCAACGAACCGTCGCCCGGCGCCAAGCCGTTGTCGGCGCCCGCTCCGGCGACGTTCGACATCGGGCTGTTGGGTCTCGGCAACATTCCGAACGAGCCCGCAAACGTGCTCGCCGTTGTCGTCAACATCACAGTCACCGAGCCTGGCGCCGTCGGCTACCTTGAGGCATACGGCAAGGGCGCCCAGCCGCCCGTGCGCACGTCGATCGTCAACTTCTCGCCGAACCAGACGGTGCCCAACTCGGCCATCGTCAGGCCTGGGCAGGATGGCAAGTTGACCATCGGGCTGTTCGGCCAGAGCGGCACAGCCCACGTGGTCGTCGATGTTTTCGGCTGGTTCTCGACCAGCGCCTACACGCAAGGTGACGGAGCGCGGCTGATACCCACGACTCCGTCGCGCGTGCTCGACACCCGCGACGGCACCAACCGTTCACCCGTTGGTCCGCTGGGACCAAAGGAATCGATGGAACTGCAGATCCGCGGCGTCGACGGCGTCAACCCGCCGGTGACCGACGTGGTACCCAATTTGGCGAAGGTCACCGGGGTGTTGCTCAACGTCGTCGGTCTCACCACCGAACCCGGCGGAACCAACACCTATCTGTCGGTGTTCCCTGAGGCGTTGTTGCCCGGTCAGGATCCGACAACGTCCAACCTCAACCTCAGCCCGAACATCATCAAAGCCAATCTGGTGTTCGTCCCGGTCGGCGCCGATGGCAAGGTGCGCCTGTTCAACAACCAGGGCTTGACTCACGTCGTCGCCGATGTCGTCGGGTACATGCTGAGCGGCCAGAGCCCACTGACCCGCGCTGGCCGAGTGGTGCCGCTGTCGTCGCCATACCGCACCTTCGATACGCGCGAATCACAATGGGGAGGCGTGGCCCTCGGGCCAGGACAGGCCGAGGACTGGAGTTTCTCCGCTTTTGCGGGTTCAGTGTTCATCGGTCCCGACGCCGTCGGTAACCAACTCGCCGTGATCGGCAATCTGACATCGGCTTCTGTCACCCGTCAATACGCATCGGTGCCCGTGCAGTCGTTCCTCACCGCCTACCCCGCCAGTGGTGGGCGACCACTGTCGTCGAATCTCAATACGGCCGAAGGGCCGGCGATCCCCAACATGGCCATT
>JANOJI010000180.1:0-3241 GCA_031408175.1 Ilumatobacteraceae bacterium | reverse complement strand
GATGCCGAGGTCGGCTTCGAGGTCGAGGTCGGGGGCGAGCATGTCGGGTGGGTAGCCGGTCTGTTCGGCGACGAGGGCGACGATTCGGGCGCTGATGGTGTCGGTCGACACGGTCGGCGGGGGTGCAGCAACGACGACCGGCGTCTCGACGACCGGCGTAGCGATGACCGGCGCGGCGACGACGGGCGTCTCGGCGACCGGCGGGGTGGCCATCGGCGCCGGGGGAGCAGGCGCTAACGGGGCCGGGCCGTGATCGACGAGTCGCAGCCGACGCTGCACTACCTGGAGTTCGGCCGCGGCGTCGCCGCTGATACGTGCCAACCAACTGTCGCGCTGCTCGTGGTCGACAACGCGGTAGGTGGCACCGAGTTCGTCGGGGCTGTGTCGTCGACCGTCGGGCGGTGGCATCCGCCGTAGCAGCATCATCGAGATCTGTGAGCCGAAGCCGGCGGCCAGGCGCAGGGCGTACTCGACCGGGTGCGGGCCGCCCTTCGACAGATTCAGGGCTCCGAGTTCTGGATCGGGGTCGCGATAGTTGGCGACAGGCGGGACGATCCCGGTCTCCAGCGCCTTGATCGCGACGACGTCTTCGAGGCCGACAGCCATCGGATGCCCGGTGAACCCTTTCGTGTTGGCGATGACCACTCGATCGGCGTCGGCGCCGAAGACCCGCCGCAGCGCGAAGATCTCGGCCGAGGCGCTGCCGCCTCGCGCCGGGGTATAGGTCTCGTGCGACATGAACACTGTGGCTGGAGCGATCGCATGGCGGTCGATGCCGCTGTGCTTCTCAGCACCTGCAACCAGCCTTTCCATCACGTCGCCGATGTGATCGATGTCGAGCCGAGTGCCGTGGAAGGCGCTGTTGGCGGTGACCGTACCGAGCACTTCGCAGATCGGCTGCAAACCGCGTTCGCGTGCCGCCTCGGCGGACTCGATCACGATGGAGGCGGCGCCCATTCCGAGGATCATCCCGTGACGTCGGCGGTCGAACGGCAGAGCGGCCTCGGCGACGTCGTCATCGGTGGCCGCAGCTCCGGTCGCGAGGAACCCAGACCCGAACCATCCGAGGAGAGCGTCGGAGGTGACGTCGTCGGCGGCGATCACGACGACGCGACGGCAACGGCCGGCGCGAATCCAGTCCTCGGCCACTGCAACAGCCTGTGTGGTGCTGGCGCATGCCGAGTTGATCTGGGTATTCGGACCACGCGCGCCGATCAGGTCGGCGAACTGGGAGTGTCCCATCGACAGAACGCGGAGCAGGAAGCGGCGGTTGAAGTGGTACGGGTCGTCATCGATCAACTTGGTGAGGTCGTGCAGCCGCCGATCCATCTCGTTCAGAGCCACATCGGCCCCGTCGACCTCCACCAGGCGGACGCGAATGGCCTCCAGTTCCGCGCGCTCCTCGCGACGGGTCTGATCCGTGGCGAAGGCGTGGGAGTCGGTGGCGAACTCCTCGATACCGGGAAAGGCCGAGGCGAAGATCACGCCGGTGTCGTCGCGCAACTCGTCGGGGAGTCCCCAGCGTTCGGGCAGCTGAGTGCCGATGTGCGTCGTCTTGTAGCGCATCACCAACGGGATGCCCGCGTCGCGCAGCGCATCGAATCCGGCTCCTATCGCCAGCTGTGCGGTGCGCCCGAACGCGGCCACCCGGTCGGCGTCGACACCGAATTCCTCGGCGAGATCGAACTCACCGCCGCGGGCGGCGAGCTTGAGGACATCGCTCGGGCTGTCGATCGTCTTGAACGACGCACCGTCGTCGCTCTTGACCAATCGAGTGATGCGATGCTCGAGCATCTCATTGCGAATTCGCGTGGGGATTGCGTCGATGAACTGCTCGCCGTTGAGCAGGCGGGCGAGGTTGGTGTCATCGAAGATGTGCGCCGTTCCAGGAGTGCCGAGTGCGGCGCCGGTGATGACAACCGGCTCTTCGGCGCGGCGAGTCGGCTCTGCGTGGCGTTTCTGGTCTGCGCCCGCGTAGACGGCACGGCCGCGGTCGAGGAAGTCGGCGAACAGATGGCCGAGTTCGACGTAGACGTCATTCCGGGTCGAGGCATCGCTGACGCTCCCGACGGTCTCTTGCCTGACGGGCGGCGGGGTTGATGTCGCTGCCAAGTCTTCTCGGGGGTGGCCGAGCCCGGCGGCGTAGAGACCGCACAATGCCTGGTTGAAGCTCACAATGTCGCCGGCTTTCGGGTGGTTGGTGGCGAGGTTGACAATGTCGTTGCCGAGGACGTCGGCGACGAAGCCGCGCAGGGCCCACTTCGGTCCGACCTCGACGAAGACCGTCGCACCCGCGGCTGCGAGGTGGCGGAGTCCGGCAACGAACTGCACTGGGGAAGCGACCTGCCGGGCGAGCAGATCGAGCATCTCGGGCACGACGTCGGGTCCGCTCGGATAGAAGTCGCCGGTCACATTGGCGATGATCGGCAGCACGGGCGGCCGCAGCTCGAGATGTTCGAGGACGCGGCGCAGTGGCTCGCTCACCGGCGCGACGATCGAGGTGTGGAACGCATGACTCACGGGCAGGCGGGCGGTCGTCAGTCCGCGTTCGGCGCAGGCTTGCTCAGCGGCGATCACCGCGTCGGTGGCTCCGCCGATCACCGATTGGCTTGTCGAGTTGACGTTGGCGACGACGACGTTGCCGTCGATCGATGCGACGAGCTCCTCGACGGTCTCCAACGGCCCCATCACTGCAAGCATCAGCCCCGCGTCGTCGATCGACAGGTGGGCCATCTCGTGACCGCGGGCACTCACCGCTTCGAGAGCGTCGGCGAACGACAGACTCCCGGCGGCGACGAGAGCGCCGTACTCGCCAAGGCTGTGGCCCATGACCATGTCAGGTGCGATGCCGTACTCGCCGAGCAGGCGGGTGAGGGCGATGTCGACAGCCAGCACTGCAGGCTGGGTGATCTCTGTGCGACGCAGATCGTCTTCGGCGACGACCATCCGCTCGGGTGATGCCGGATCGACGAAGATCACTTCGGTCAAGGGCCTGCCCAACAGTGGTGTCATCACCACGTCGGCCTCCGCGAAGGTGGCGGCGATCGCCGGCTCGTCGGCTCGCAACCTGGCCAGCATGTTGACGTACTGCGAGCCTTGGCCTGTGTACAGGAATGCAACCTTGCCGGGCCGGCCGTGGCCGCGGAAGATGCCGCGGCCCTGGAGCATCTTCCACGCCAAGCCACCTTGTGCCAGGGCGTCGAGCGCCTTGGCGGTTTTGTCGGCCAGTTCGGCAGCATCG
>JANOJI010000019.1:0-12888 GCA_031408175.1 Ilumatobacteraceae bacterium | reverse complement strand
CGTGGCCGAGGGCAAGGACGCGGACTGGGAGGCGATGCTGCAGTCGAACGTGCTGGGCGTGTTGCGCGTGACCCGCGCCGCGCTGCCGTTGCTGCCGCACGACGCGGGCGCAAGCATCATCAATCTAGGTTCCCTCGCCGGGCGCACGGCTTATGAGGGCGGCGCGGTATATTGCGCGGCCAAGGCGGGCGAACTTCAGATCACCCGCGCATTGCGGCTGGAATTATTCGGCACCGGCATCCGCGTCAGCACGGTGGATCCGGGGTTGGCGGAAACTGAATTTGCCCTCGTGCGTTTCAAGGGCGATGCGGTGCGCGCCAGAAAACTTTATGAAGGAGTCAATCCGCTGGTGGCCGGGGACATCGCGGAAATTCTGGTCTGGGTCGCCAGCCGTCCGGCGCACGTCAACATTGACGAGTTGCTCGTGAAGCCGGTGGATCAAGCTGCCATGGGGAAAGTTTTCCGGCGGGCAACATAAACAGACTCGTAAGTTGCATTTATTAATAATTGAATTTTCACTGACAATGGCCTAATTAAAATAAACCAAAGACAAATATGAATGACGAAGATAGAGATAACCGCTCCAATCAACTCAACTCAAACAACGATGCCTTTTGGCAAAGCCGGGGACACGATGGCAAACCCAGCGATTCGCAAGATGATTGTTCTGATGACGAATGTGAGGGCGCATCGCGTAGGAAGCGCTCGACCTCGGCCATCAGCTCGTCACTGTTGAGCCGGGTGTCGTCGATCGCACCCGCCACCTCGGCCTCGTCGTCGTCATCATCGTCTTCGTCTTCGTCATCGTTGAGTTGGCCACTGTCGGCCAGTGACTCGAGTCGCGAGACGTAACCGATCAAGTCGTCGTCGTCACCGACGAAGGCGCTGACCCGAGCGTCGTACTCGCCGGCGTCGGCAACCAGTTGAGCGGTCGAGGCAGGGCACCCCAACATCTCGCACGCCCGCTCGACGAGCGCGAGCGCGGCTTTCGGTGAAGGTACCTGCGAGGCGTAGGCAGGCACCGCTGCCCACAACGATGCCGAGGACAGGTCGGTGTGCGCGGCGGCGTCGTGCAGCACGCCGACGATTCCCGTCGGACCCTCGTAACGCGAACGCTGCAGGTCGAAGCGGTCGATCATCGTCTGGTCGGTGGCAGTGCCCATCAACTGAACGGGACGGGAATGGGGGACGTCGGCCAGCAGCGCGCCGAGCGTGAGCAACATCGACGCCTCGTACCGGTTGGCCGTGGCCATGACCTGCTCGCTGAACATGCGCCACCGCAGCGCCGGCTCGGGACCGAGCAACAAGATGACGTCGCCGCCAGGGGTCGAGGCGCTCCACAACCCGACGGTCGGCCACACGATCGAGCGCGTCATCCCAGCACTGAGGCGAACATGCGGTCGCACCGTGGCGAAGTCGGTGAATTCCTCCGGGTCGATCTCGGCCAACGGCTGCGCGTTCCAGGCGTCGATCAGGTGGCGCACGCTGTTGCTGGCCGCATCGCCTGCGTCGTTCCACCCGGTGAACGCGGCGATAACTGTCGGCCGGTGCAGCGTCGGTTGGGCCATCCAGCGAACGTGGTCCATCGACGTCCACACTACCGACGTACGACGCGACGGCCTACTGGCTGTACCGCGCGACGAGCGGCAGCGGCGACGAGGTGCCGGGTGCTGGCCGTTTCGAGTCTCGGTGGTGAGCCGCATCCAGCATCTCGGCGAGGCCAGTCATGTCGCCGGCAAGTTGGGTCACGGTTGTTTGGGCCATGCCGAGCCGAGTACGCCTCCGGCGAGTAGCACGGTGGCCAAGACAACCGCGACCCACACATGGTTGCGCTTCGGGTCAACATCCTTCGCCGGCAGGTGCAGCACGACTTCGGAGAGCGTGCTATCGACAGGTTTCCGCTTGTCGGAGGCCTAGCGCAGCCCAGGGTCCGAGGCTTCGGTGGATGTGCTCACGACGGACCTCTCAGACAGCTAGGAGCGCAACCGAGGTTCCAGAGCGACGCGGCGTTGAACAGACAATTGCCTGCTCATACCACAACGCTACAGCGGTAGCCGTGCTGTGCGGTTCCGGACCGAGCGAAGGGTTGTCGTAGGTTGAGGGGTTGTGACTGCGACCATCGAGATCGTCGACCATCCGACAGCAGAAGTTGTCGAGGCGTTGACCCGCCTGCTCCCGCAACTGTCGTCCGCCACACCGCCTGACGCCGCAGCCCTGGCAACGATCATGGCCGCCGGCTCCACGTTGTTCGTCGCACGCGCCGATGGAGTGATAGTGGGCAGTCTGACGCTGGTCTTGTACCGCATTCCAACGGGGTTGAAGGCCTGGATCGAAGACGTCGTCGTCGACGAAGCGGCGCGGGGCCACGGCGTCGGTGCCGCACTCAATCTGGCCGCACTCGACGAGGCCCGGCGCCGTGGTGCCAAAGCGGTGAGCCTGACCAGCCGGCCATCGCGCGCCGCCGCCAACCGCCTCTACCAGCGGATCGGCTTCTCAGTCCGCGACACCAACGTGTATCGCCTTTCGTTGGAAGACTGACCGGCGCTCGTTCGCGGTCTGGTCCACGGCGTCGGCCGATTGGTTGGGCGCGATTCTGGAACTGCCAGTACCCAAATCGAACCCGTTGAGCCTGGTCGGGTGCGATATGAGAAGTGGCAGTACCGATTTCGCGCCCGACCGGGCTCCCGAGGCGGCTGGCGTCGGCGCATTCTGACCTCGCATTCAGCCGGTGCTGGCCCGCACGACGTCCTCCGCCGCCTGGCGCACCTGCCAGTCACGATCGGTCAACGCTGCCTGCAGTGCTGCATCGACCGAGGCGCCGTCGAAGGGTGCGAGTGCCAGCACGGCTCGGCGTCGCACGGCCGGCTTGTCGATGCAGCCGTGAAGGATGGTTGGCAGGCCGCGGGGATCGCCGATTGCGCCGAGCGCGGCGACGCAAGCCTCGCGTACCAACGCGTCGGCGGCACTGACGCCGAGATCGATCAATGCGCCCAGTACGTCGTCGTCAACGACCTCCTGTTCGCCACAGGCCCACGCCGCCGCTTCGGCGACGGTGCCGTCAGTGTCGAGCAGCACCGCGCCCAGCGACACGCTGGGTCGCTTTCCGGCGATCATCGCCGCCCGTCGCCGCACCGACGGAGCGACATCGGCCAGCCCGACGCACAGGTCGTCGTCGGTCAAGACTCCCAACCGCAATGTTGCACCAAGTGCGAGTTCTCGTGTCACCGGATCAGCGTCGGCGAGCGCTCCCCGGGCCGCGACCGTGTCACCGGTGTGCCCGGCGAGGGCAATCTCTCTCCATCGTGCGCTCACTTCTTCAGCATGTGCGACAGCGTGACCACAATCCACGAGGCACCAAAGCCGACCAGGGTCGCGGCAATCACCCCCATGACCACGGCCATCGTGCTGCCGGCGAAAAGCGCCCAGACCTTCTGCCACCACTGCGTCCGCCGATGCAGTGGCACCTCGGCCTCGGCGACGGGGAGACCGATCCGTGCCCGTCTCGGTCGTAGGGCGCGTGCCGGATTGGCCGTGGCTCTGGCAGGCTTACGCCACCCCGCCGCAACGAGTGCCACAATGGCAAGGACGGCAATCCAAGCAGTAGCGATGGTGAGTTCCCTGGTCGACACGCAAGAATCAATCGTAATAGAGCCACGTGCCGAGGTACGTTCGGTGAGCCGCCGCCACCTCTGCTGGGCCATTCCGCTCGCGGTCGTCGGCTTCGTTGCGGCCGGTGCTGTGGCAGTTGCTGCCGTGCTGCCGAGCACGCTCGTTGCCAGCAAGCGCGACTGCGAAGTGCGCGACGCCGACGCGTGCACGAAGTACGGCGCGTCGGAGAGGGTGCAGTTTGCCGTCGTTCCGGCCGATGCCCAAGCCGTCGAGCCGCTCCTGTCGATTGACGGTCCGACCACCTACGACAGCGACGGCCAGGTGCTGTTCGTGACCGTGCGCCAACCCGAGCTGAGCATGCTGCAGTGGTGGGTTGGACGCGAGAACCCGGCGATCGCCGAGCGAAGCTATGCCGATCTGTACTCCACTGAGACACCGCAGCAACAGACGTCGCGGGGCCAACGAGATATGCGCACGGCGAAGGAAACCGCTGAATATGTGGCGCTGCTCCGCCTAGGATTCGACGTCAAGCTCACGCAGGGCGAGGTGATCATCGACGAACTGGTCTGCCTCAAGGCAAGCGAGGACGGTCGTACGTGTGCTGAGTCGGCGCCGTCGGATGAGCTGCTCGACCCGGGTGACAAGTTGCTGAAGATCGATGGGATTGCGGTGTCGGTCGTGGATGACCTGGCACCGATCCTCGCCAAGCACAAGCCCGGAGACACGATCGCGATCGAGTACGAACGCGATGGGGAGCCCGCCACCGGCAGCGTCACGTTGATCGCCTCACCCGAGGAGCCGGAGCGAACGATCGTCGGCTTCCTACCCAGCGATACCGCCGCGGTCCAACTTCCCGACGACGTCTCGATCAACATCGACACGGAGTCGATCGGCGGCCCGTCGGCCGGACTGGCGTTCACGCTGACCTTGATCGACCAACTGTCGCAGGGTGATCTGGTCGGCGGCAAGCGCGTCGCGGTAACCGGCACTATCAACATTCACGCCGAGGTCGGCCCGATCGGCGGGCTGTCGTCGAAGGCCTCCGCGGTGCTGCAATCGGGTGCGAAGTACTTGCTGGTGCCGACCTCGCAGGGTGAGGAAGACATCGCCAAGGCGCGCCTCGTGGTGGGCGACGACGTCGAGATCATTCCAGTGGCCACTCTCGACGAGGCCTTGGCCGCGCTCGAGCGGATCGGCGGCGATGCGCTGCCGGCGACCGCTTCCAGCGTGCCCGATTCCACTCCGTAGCCGACTTACCGCGCCGCGTCAATGGATTGCCACGTTTCGCGTGGCCTGCCGACCTACGCTTGCGCTTAATGGCACTTTCGTTTTCACGTCCTGATCCGTCGTCGCCCGACGCGATCGCATCGGCGTCGTTCTCGACGTCTCGACGCGGGTACGACCAGACCGAGGTGCGCGACCTGCTGCGGATGGTCGCGGCCGAAATGGCCCGCCTGCAAGAGCGCGAGAAGTTCCTCGAGCGCGAGTTGCGCACCGCGCAACGAGGCTCCACGAATTCGGTCGTTGCGCTCGACGAAGAAGTCGTCACCCGCATGCTCGGTGAAGAGGCCGCGCGCATCCTGCAGACAGCCCGCGAGGCGGCGTCGCAGATCAAGATCCGGTCCGAGGACGGAGCGTCACGAATGCTGCGCGAGGCCACCGACGAGGCGCAACGCCTGCGTGAAGAGGCCGAGGTCGAGGCCGCGCGTCGCCGTCAAGATGCGTCGTCGGATGCCGAGTCCGAATTGGTCATGGCCAAGCAGCAGGGTCGCGAGATGGTCAACGAGGCTCGTGCATATCGCGAGCGCGTGCTCAGCGAATTGGCTCGGCGCCGTGAACTCGCCCGCCAGCAGATCGAGCAGTTGATGCACGGCCGCGATCGCCTCCTGCAGGCATTCGAGCGGTCCCGTCTCGTCGCGGTCGATGTGATGGCTGAGCTGACCCCGCTGGGTGAGCCGGCGGAGTACGTCAACCTGGCACCGACCACCGGCCCGGTGCCGCTGATGGTTCCCAATCGCCAGGCGCCCGACGAGCCGGTGAAAGAACCGGAAATGCCGATCGCGGTCACGGTTGTCGAGCCCCGATGGCGAGGTGGCGGTCGACGAACTCGTCGAGGGCGAGGTCGCCGAAGCAGTTGACGAGATCAAGCCGGCACCGGCCAGTGACGATGTGGACAGCACCGTGTTGCTCATGCGTGACATCCACGAAGTGCACGATCACGACGAGCTCGACGATGCCCGTAAAGCGGCGCCGGTCGTCGCTCTGTTCGGAGGCGACGATGACGACGCCGGATCACCCGACGAATCTCAGGTGGGCACGGTCGACGATCTGTTCGCTCGATTGCGGGCTGCTCGCGCTGAGTCGGTTGTCGAGCGCGCTCAGCAGTCCGAAGCCGATCAGGTGGAGTCTGGCGACGATGCGACCGACGGGCCCGACGCGACCGTGTCACTGACGATCGTCGAAGACCTCGCCGTGTTCCAAGCCTCACCCGAGGCTCCCGTGGTCGAAGAAGCGCTCGACGATTCGGCGTTCGGTCAACGCGACGCATCGCTGACTCCGATCATCGTTGCCTCCGCCCGCAAGTTGAAGCGCGTTCTCGCCGACGAGCAGAACGAGATTCTGCACACGCTGCGGCGCAACGAACCCGTTCGCACCATCGACACGATGCTGCCGTGGCAGACCGAGCAGGCGGCACGTTACGCGGCAGCCATCACGGCCGATCTCGAGAAGGCGGCGCTCATCGGTGCGGCCAGCATCGACAAGGGCTCGGTGAAGGAACACAAGACCGACATCAACCGCGCCGGCGCGACCAAGGCGGCGATCGAGGCGTTGACTGTCGCGATCGTTGCGCCCCTGCGCGAGCGGCTCGAACGAGCGGTCGCCGATGCCGAGGGTGACAACGCCGAACTGGCCACGATGGTACGCGGCCTGTATCGCGAGTGGAAGACGCAGCGGATCGATGAGCATCTCGACGACGTGGCCCGCGCTGCGTTCGGTCGCGGTGCCCTTGCAGCGGTCGTGCCCGGCACCAAGGTCTGTTGGATGGTCGATCCCAATGGTCCGGCGTGTCCCGATGCTGAGGACAATGCCCTTGCCGGGGAAGTAGCTGCGGGTCAGCAGTTCCCCACCGGGCACACCAGCGCTCCTGCCCACGAGGGATGCCGCTGCATGCTTGCGCTAGCACCCCGCTAGTCTCGCTGGAGTGCGGAACCCGTCCGATCTACCGCCTCGTACTGCTCCTTCGATGACGTCGCGTCGATTCTCCGACAAGGGTCGCATCGCGCTGATCGCCGTGGCTGTCCTCATCGTCGGCGTGCTGTTGTTCGGCCGCTTCTTCGCCGGCTTCTACACCGACTACCTGTGGTTCGAGTCCGTCGGTCGGGCTGGCGTGTTCTCGACCATGTTGCGATCGAAGCTGTTGCTGTTCGTTCTGTTCGGCGGAATCTTCATCGCGCTTGCTGTGTTGAATCTCGTGATCGCCGATCGTCTGTCGCCGTCGGCGTTTTCGGCCAACACGCATCCCGTAGTCGAACGGTTCCACGAGTTCTTCGGTCATCGGCTGCGATCGTTGCGTATCGCAGTGGCCGCCGTCGCCGGTCTGTTGTTTGCGGCGCCGGCCGTCGGGCACTGGCAGGACTGGCTGATGTTCCGCAACTCGCAGCAGTTCGGGATCGCCGACGCCCAGTTTGGTCACGATGTCGGCTTCTACATGTTCCGGCTGCCGTTCATCGCCTTCGTGCTCGACTGGCTGTTCGCGGCATTGGTGTTCATCACGTTGCTGGTCATCGCCACCCACGTGCTCAGTGGCGGCATCATCATCCAGCCTCCGCGACCGAAGGTGCGTCGCGCCACCAAAGCCCACGTCGCTGTTCTGCTGGCCGTGCTAGCCGTGTTGAAGGCGGGTGACTATTGGCTGACGCGCTACGAACTGACAACCGACTCGCGTGGCTTTGTGCGCGGTCTGCTCTATTCCGCTGCCAAAGCTCAGTTGCCTGCGATGATGTTGTTGACGTTGATCGCCCTTCTGGTCGCCGGTCTGTTCCTCTCCACGTTGCGCACCAATTCGTGGCGCATTCCTGTGGTCGCATCGGCGTTGTGGGCTGTCATCGCGCTGATCGGCGGCATCATCTATCCAGCCGCGATCCAGGCGCTGGTGGTCAACCCCAACCAGCGCGACAAAGAGGCGCCGTACATCGTCCGCAACATCGAAGCAACTCGTCACGCGCTTGGCATCGACAACATCAAAGTTGAGCAGGTCAGCTTTGGCGACATCTCCCAGCGTGCGCTCACCGACGATGTCTTGCCGCTGAAGGACGTGCGTTTGTTGAAGCCCGAGGCGATGATCGGTCGTTTCCGCACCGATCAGAGCCAGAAGGCCGGGTTGACGATCAACGACCTCGATCCTGATCGATACGAGGTCGATGGTCGCATGCAGCAGGTATCTGTGGCTGCACGCGAACTCGACCTGTCGGCCATCGCGAACAAGTCGTGGCAGGGTCAGCACCTCATCAACACACACGGCTGCGGGGTCGTCACCGCGCCGTCGGGGCAGATCAAAGATCGACGTCCCGACTATCGCGAGGTCACCCTCGAGCGGCCGGAGATGTACTTCAGCGCCAACATTTCAGGCTACGCAATTGTCGACACCGGCGTCAGCGAAGAGGTTTGCCCGGGTTACGAGGACCCCGGTCCATATTCGGGAACTGGTGGCATCAAACTCAACTCGGTGTTCAAGCGGATGGCGTTCGCTCTCAGCTATCTCGACTACAACATGATCGGTTCAGGGGCAATCGACAACGATTCGCGATTGGTGTCGATTCGGCGTGTCGAGGATCGAGCCAAGAAGCTGGCCCCCTTCCTGTCGTTCGACAATGATCCGTATCCGGTCGCGATCAACGGTCGCGTGCTCTGGGTCATCGATGCGTACACCACATCCAATCGCTATCCCTATGGCGAGAGCGGTGACCGCAATCAGCTCAGCGCCGGTAGCGGTCTGGATCACCCGTTCAACTACGTGCGCAACAGCGTGAAGGCAGTCGTCGATGCCTATAACGGTGACGTCGACTTCTACATCGTCGACGAGGAAGATCCGATCATCAAGGTGTGGCAGTCGGCGTTCCCTGGTCTGTTCACGAGCAGTGATCAGATGCCCGCCGGGCTCGAGGAGCATCTCCGCTATCCGGAGGAACTCTTCCGGGTTCAGACCGCTGCGTACTCGAAGTACCGATTGACCCCCGAGGCGTTCTTCGGCCGTACCGGGGCCTGGTCGGTGGCGCAGGCACCCATCGCCCGGCCGAGGGTCAGCGTGGCTGCAGTCGCCGACGAGCCGGCCGAGGAGGACCAAGCGGCGGCCCAGGCCGATCTGGCCACCGAGTCCGGCACGGAACGATTCGTGCCGTACTACTCGATGCTGCGCTCGCCCGGCGAGAGTCAGGCGTCGTTCAAGCTGTTGCGGCCGTTCGTACCGTTCTCGACCGACGACAGCAAACGCAATCTGCAGGCGTTCATGACGGCCAGCAGTGATCCAGAGGACTACGGGTCGCTGGTCGCATACGAGGTCACGTCTGCCAACGACGGTCCGTTCACGGTGTCGAACACCATGAACACCGAGGCGACGGTGTCACAGCAGATCAGCCTGCTCAACATCGAAGGCACCGACGTGGTGTTCGGCGATCTGCAGATGGTGCCCGTCGCCGGCGGGTTGCTGTGGGTGCGACCTGTGTACGTGCAGCCTTCAGTTCCCAGTGTCAGCGAGTCGCAGCCGACGATCGAGCTCGTGCTCGTGTCGCAGAACAACGAGGCCGCGTTCGGCAGTTCCCTCAGCGGGGCGTTGGCCAAGCTCTTCCCCGGTTTCGAAGGCAACATTGGTGACGTCGTCGGCAATACGCCGGTCGAAGATGATGACGATACGACAGCTCCGCCCGCCACCGATCAAACGCCAGCCGACCTACTTGACCAGGCCGAGACGCTGTTCGCACAAGCCGACCAAGCGCTAGCGGATCGCGATCTCGCCACGTACCAAGCCCGGGTCGAACAGGCCCGTGCCCTGGTGCAGCAGGCCTTCGACGCGCTCGATCAGGGATAGGTCGCGGTTGGAGGTCAGCTGCTGGGACGGCCCTTGAGCAGTTGCTCGGCTAGTGCCGCCAGATCCTCACGGAAGGCGATCTCGTAACGGGCCTGCTCGTTGGCCAGCTTCACTTGCCCGCCGCGCAGGGCGTCGACAACCTCGTCGCTGACGACACCATCGGCACCTTCGGGAACTCGTTGCCCGAGCCCGTCGATGTCGCGGCCGAGTTCGCTGAGCTGATTGGCCAACTCGGTGCCGACGTTGGTGAGACGCTGATCGAGCACTGCCATGTGCTCGCGCACTGCCCGGGCTTCGGTGTCGTTGACGGCCGACTTTTCCATCAGTTGACTGACCTGAGCGTGCAGATCATCGTTGCTACGTAGACGTTCGCCGATCTCTTGCAGCTGCAGCCGGACGTCGTCGTCGGCCGCGCCGTGTGGTTGTTCGGTGAGTTGGGTGACACGATCACGCAGCGCCGACAACTGGCCACCCAACTCCGCCTGCGCGGCAACACGGGCGTTGAGCTGTTGCAGTTGCATGGCCAGTCCGTCGACCGTCGCGAGGCGTTGCTCGATGCTGTCGAGTTCGCTGATGCGCTGGTGCAGTTCTTCGACGCCCGCCACACGTTGATGCAGGAGATCGATCTCACCCATGCGCTGCTTGAAATGGTCGATCTCTCCAAGCCGGTGACGGATCTGATCGAGATCGTTGACCCGTTGTTGTACCGCGGCAATTCGTTCGAGTGTCTCCGGATCGGGCCCGCTCGTCGGAGGAGGTGGCGGCGTGGCAGCGGCCTCGGCGGCTGCCGCAGTTGTGGTTTCGAGTTCGGCTCGCAGTTGGGCGAGCTGCGTCTCGAACTCGTTGATCTTCGGCAGGTGATCCGGCAATCCGAAGAGGCGGTTCTGAATCGCGTCGACCTTGGCTGACAGCTCGTCACGCGAACCGTCACCGACGGACGCGTCACTACTCGGGCCGGTGCCCGCGGAACGTTCGGCAACTTGCTGTTGCAGCTGGATGACCATGGTGGCGATCTCGCTGATGTCGTTGCGCTCGATTGAGAACGCCGCGGCGGTGGCGTCGAGCGAGCCAAGCCGAGCCTCGACAATGGCCCTGGCCTGTTCGCTCTCGTCGAGGCGAGCCCTCATCTCGATCAACTCGGAACGCAACGCCAGGAAGTCGGCAGGATCGACGGTGGCTTTCTTGCTCCGCTTGTCGGGCTTCACGGGCCGCGGCGGCGGGTCGAGTCTGGGCGTCGGGTTGAGTCCGGGCGGCATTGCAAGTTGGGGTAGGTCCGCCTCAATCTTGGGCAGCAACTCCTCCAACCGGTCCATCGCGTCGCCCGCGGCCCCTGGTTTGTTGGCCGGTTGCTGCACGATGATCGACTTCGGCTTCTTGCTGAACAGACCCATCGATGGCTCTCACTTCTTGGGGTTGTGATCGAAATGGCTGTTCGCTACCGTACATGGTCTACTCCGACGCGGGGTGGAGCAGTTCGGTAGCTCGTCGGGCTCATAACCCGAAGGTCGCAGGTTCAAATCCTGCCCCCGCCACCAAGAAAGCCCAGGTCAGGCCCTATGCCGGACCTGGGCTTCGTCGTTCAGCGGGTCGACTTCTAACGGAACTTCTAACGGACTTCACGAGCGTTGGGTCGCGAAGTCGCGTTTGGAGCCGAGTTTCGCGAACTCACCCGCCCTGCCTTCCCCGATCCATGGCACCGCCCGAATTCAGGTCAGTCAGATCGCACTCGGCCCTCGATCGTCCAGAATGCACTTGTGTGTCTTTCGGAGTCGGTCCTTCTTCTCGATGTGATGATGCGAGCCGTCTCTGATCTGGATCTTGGACCCGACGGATGGGACAGGCTGGTTGGCATATTCCCCGAGAAGGCCATCAGTGTTGTCGTCTACGGGAGCAGAGCGAGGGGTGACCACCTCGAAGACTCCGACCTCGATGTACTCATCGTCGTAGAAACACCGCGAGGATCGATTGTCCGGGGCACCATCACCGTGAGCTTCTACACACCGACACAACTCGAATCGGCTCGTGGGACACTGTTTGGCGTACACCTCCGTCACGATGCAGTCATCATCCACGACACCGGTGGATGGTTCGGCTCCATCCTTGGGTCGTTTGGTGAGCCGGAACCACGGCGAGTTCTCGCCCTCGTGCAGCATCTCAGCGCGATACTTAGGGTTCCGAAGATGCATCCCGAAGATCATCTCTCGGGACTCATTCGTCTCGCGCGGTACCTGCTTCGATCCGCGATGTATGCGAAGGCGATCGAAGACGGAGAGCCCTGCTTCTCTGTGCGAGAACTCGCTGGTCGGTACAGCGATCCCGAACTTCCTGTATATCTGGCATCAAACGCACCGCCGACGGGCCCCGACGGGCTCCGGTTGCTTGAGATG
Source organism: Ilumatobacteraceae bacterium (assembly GCA_031408175.1). Taxonomy (GTDB): domain Bacteria; phylum Actinomycetota; class Acidimicrobiia; order Acidimicrobiales; family Ilumatobacteraceae; genus JAENVT01. The sequence goes on along the minus strand of JANOJI010000019.1, from coordinate 807 downwards.
CTTGAACGACGACTGGACCAATGGGCGGGCATTCCACCCGCGACGGCGTACGCCTCGCTCTCGGAACTCGTGGTCACTGAATGGGACAGCGACAGGGACCGCGCCACGATGGCTGCGCTGGTCATCGGCGGTGAACCTGAGGGTTTTGACTACACGCAGATGCCAAAGGTGCTGCTGTGAGTGGAATCTCGGAAATTGCCGTAATTGGAGACGTGCACGGCTGCCATGAGAATCTGGAGCGACTGGTCGCGGCGCTCCCGCCAGACGTCCGCCAGTACGTCTTTGTAGGAGATTACGTCGACAGAGGACCTCAGAGCCGCATGGTCATCGACTACTGCCTCCGTCTCCGCGACGCCGGTATTGCTGACTTCGTTTGCGGCAACCACGATGCGGCCTTCCTGCGATTCATACAGACCGGTGACATCGACCGCTTCCTGGCATACGGCGGAGCGTCGACTCTGCGGTCCTACATCGATCGCTTCGATGGAGACTTCGTGTCGCGAGTCCTCGAAGCAATTCCGTTGAGCCACGTGGAGTTCTTGGAATCGCTGGTCCCGAGTGTGGTTATCGGAGATCTGGCAATCACGCATGGGCCAGGGGATTCGCTGCCAGACGGAGACTTCAGGTTCCGGATCTCTGGTCACTTTCCGACCTCGAGCGGTGCTCCGGTAGTTGGCGCGACATATGCACATATCGACACCGGATGCGGCACCCTCGCAGGCGCGCCGCTCACATGTCTGCTTTGGCCGAGTCTTCGTGTCTTCCAGGCGTAGGTGTCGATATGGCCTCGTCGCGCTCGAGTTCCCC
>JANOJI010000641.1:0-5446 GCA_031408175.1 Ilumatobacteraceae bacterium | reverse complement strand
CTGCGACGAGTGATCAGCCAACGCCGCGGCGAACGCCCCACCACACTGCGCGAGCGCCTGGCCGCCACACATCCGCCGGCGCGGACGCGCGTCGCCCAGATCGAGGCGCTGCTGCGGCTTCGGCGCAACCGCTAGCGCGCGCGGGTAGGTAGCGTCCTGATGTGGATGTAGCCCTGCAGACGCGAGGTCTCACCCGGCGGTTCGGCGAAACCGTGGCCGTCGACGGCATCGAGCTCGAAGTCGGCACCGGAGAGATCTACGGCTTCTTGGGTCCGAATGGTGCTGGGAAGAGCACCACGGTACGCATGCTCACCACGTTGCTGCTTCCGTCCTCGGGCACTGCCATCGTTGCCGGATTCGACGTTCGCGACAACGCCAACATGGTGCGCCTGCGCATCGGGGTCGCGTTACAGGAGGCCGCCCTCGATCCGAAACAGACCGGCCGCGAGTTTCTCGACCTGCAGGGCCGTCTCTATGGGTTGAGCGCTGTCGAGCGTCGGCAACGCGTCACCGACCTGGTCGATCTCATCGACATTGGTCAAGCATTCGATCGTCGCATCGGCACCTACTCCGGCGGCATGAAGCGGCGCCTTGATGTCGCCGCGGCGCTCGTGCACGAACCCGAGGTGTTGTTCCTTGACGAGCCGACTACCGGTCTGGATCCCGCGAGTCGCGCCGCAGTGTGGGATGAGGTTCGCCGGCTCAACGAGCAACGCGGCATGACCATCTTCCTCACCACCCAGTACCTCGAAGAGGCCGACGCTCTCGCTGATCGCGTGGGCATCATCGCCAGGGGCCGGATCGTTGCAGATGGCACGCCTTCGGATCTCAAGCGCGCCGTCGGATCGGACGTGATCATTGCCAAAGGTCAGCCCGGCGACGCCCCGCGCATCACGCAAGCACTAGCATCGGTTGCAGGGCTGGGATCGGTCGAGTCCGCCGGCGACGAGGTCGTGATCTCGGTGACCAACGGCGCCAAGGCGATCAGCCCCGTCGCCGTCGCACTCTCCGATGCGGGCATCGCAGTCGAGGGACTGACGCTGCGAACGCCAACGCTCGACGATGTCTTCCTGCACGTCACCGGCGAGCGGATGGGCAACGAGCGCGACAAGCGCGGCGCCACAGGCAACACGCCATGATCGATCAGACCCGGCCGCAGCGAGTCGCACCGCGCAGCGCAGGCTTTCTCGAGGATCTCCGCAGCGTTTCGCTGCGGGCCATCCGGCTGACATGGCGCGATCCCGAAGCGTTCCTGCCGGCGCTCGTTATCCCCGTGTTCTTCTTCGTGGTGAATGTCGGTGCCTTGCAGAAATTCGTCGAGGGCAGCTTCCCGGCCGAGTTCGATTACAAGGCGTTCCAACTCCCTGTTGCCGTCGTGTTCGCCGTCACGGGCGTCAGTCGCGCCAACTCACTCGTACTCGACATCCAGAACGGCTACTTCGATCGGTTGCTACTGACGCCCGTGAGTCGCGGCACCCTGTTGCTGGGCCTGATGAGTGCCGACGTGGTGTTGATCATCGCCCTGGCCACGCCCGTCGCGCTGCTCGGCCTCGTGATCGGTATCCATCCGGCGACGGGGCTGCTCGGCGTCGTCGCCTTCGTGCTGATGGCCGGATTGTGGGGTCTCGCCTTCACCGGGTTTCCGTACTCGATCGCGCTGCGAACGGGCAATCCGACAGCGGTGAACAACGCATTCCTGCTGTTCTTTCCATTCGCCTTCCTGACCACCGCATACCTTCCTGAGGAAAGCATGACGGGCTGGCTCGCCACAGCGACCAGGTTCAACCCGACGACCTACCTACTCGAGGGCATGCGCGCCCTGCTGCAAGACGGATGGGAGTGGGCGCCCATCGGCCGAGCGATGCTTGCCATCGTCGGCGTGGGTGCCGTTTCGTTCAGCCTCGCCTTCGCCGCCCTGCGCGGCCGGGTCAAGCGCAACTAGTGATGGTTCGTGCAGGCCACAACAGCCCCAGACCTCATCGGGCGCGAAAACACGCGTGACATGGCAGGTTTCGCGCCCACGGGCGCGAAAACACGCGCGACATGGCAGATTTCGCGCCCAACGGATCAGGTGGCGGTGCCGATGGGGGCCGTCACGGCATCAAGGACGGCCACGAGGTCGTGGGGGGCAATCTCGATGTCGAGGCCTCGACGCCCGCCGCTGACAAAGATCGAATCGAAGAGCTCGCACGTCTCGTCGATCACCGTCGACAGCGATCGCTTCTGTCCGAATGGGCTGATGCCACCGACGACGTATCCGGTCAATCGCTGAGCGGTCTCTGGCGGGCACATCTCCGCCCGCTTGCCGCGCACAGCCGCGGCGAGTTCTTTGAGCGAGAGTTGGCCGCTGACCGGCACGATCGCAACCACATGATCGTCGTCGTCAACGGTGGCGATCAACGTCTTGAACACCCGATCGAGCTCGACGCCCAGTGCCACCGCTGCGGCCTGCCCGTAGTGTCGGTCGGCCGGGTCGGTCTCGAATTCATGTAGCTGAAACGACACCCCCGCAGCCTGCAGAGCGACGATCGCCGGAGTTCCACCGCGGGCCATGAACGTTCCCGTCAGATCGTCGCCGGACTGTTGAACTCGTGGACCAACGGCGCAAAGGAATCCATCTTTGCCATGGCTGCATCGCGATCGAGGCCCGGCAGTATCAGTGTTGCCATGGTGGCACCGACGTCGCGGAGTCGGGCCAGATGGGCCGCATCGGGCTTGGCCCCGTAGATCCCGAGGCTCAGCGAAGCCGGGTCGCGGCTGGAAGCCTCGGCCATCTGCTGCAACTTGAGCCAGGCCTCGTCGATCGGCCACCGGCCCTCGATCGGCATCCACACATCGGCATACTCGACGATGTGAGCGAAGTGCAGATCCTTCGGTGAGCAGCCGACGTAGATCGGCGGGTTCGGGAACTGCACGGGCTTCGGCCATGCCCACGAAGGCTCGATGTTGACGTACTTGCCGTGAAATTCGCCTTCCTCCTGCGTCCACAGGGCTTTACAGGCCAGCACCTTCTCGCGGACCACTGCTCGTCGGTGGGCAATGTCGACACCGTGCGATTCCATCTCCTCGTGGTTCCAGCCATAGCCGATGCCGAACTGCAGCCGCCCACCCGAGATCACATCGAGGGAGGCGACCTCCTTGGCGAGCCACACCGGATCCCGCTGGGCAACGAGGGTGATGCCGGTGCCGAGGCGCAACGTCGTCGTCACGGCGGCGGCGGCGGTCAGGGCGATGAACTGGTCATGAGTTCGCCAATACTCTGCGGGCAACGGTGGCGCACCCTCGATGCCGCCCCACGGGGTTCGGCGGCTGGTGGGGATGTGCGAATGCTCGGGGAACCACAGTGAATCGAAACCGCGAGTCTCAGCTTCGCGGGCCACCTCCATGGGTTGCATACCGCAATCGGTCGGGAACATCATCAGTCCGAGACGCATGCGGCCAGGCTAACCGGCCGATCTAAGCCAGCCTGATGGCAACGCCAGAGAGTGATGGGTCTGCCGGCGGGTGGCGTTCGAACACCATCGGGTCGTGACCGGGAACAATCACTCCGCCGGGTCCGGCCAGCGAGCGCAGTCGGTCGTAGCCGGCGATCATCGCCGGAACATCGAACACGATCGGGAACGGGCGCGTCGCCTCCATGTTCTCGTAGTAGTGGCTGGCGTCGGAGGCGAGGACCAACACGCCGGCAGCAGTCGTGACCCGAACCGCTTGCAGACCATCGGTGTGGCCGCCGATGTGATGCAGCGAGATTCCCGGTGCCAGTTCGCTGTCGCCGTCGTAGAACTGCACTCGTTTGGCGTGCACTGCCATGACCATCTCGGCTACGTGTCCCGCAGCGAACGCATGGCTGTACTCGCTCTCGGCCATGTGCCGACCGGTGGCGAAGTTCATCTCCCGATCCTGGAGATGGAATCGTGCGTTCGGGAACTGGTCGAACCCCCCGACATGGTCGTAGTGCAGATGCGTGAGTACGACGGTGGGTGCTGTTGCAGCGTCGACGCCGATCAGAGCCAGGCCCTCTGCAGCGGTTCGCAAGAGACGTCGGTTGCGGGTCTGAGCATCGCGGGCGTTGAAGCCGGTGTCGACCACGACCGTCGCATGGCGGCCGACGATGGCCCAGACGAAGTAGTCCATCGACATCGGCACGTCGTGTGGATCACCACCCAGGAAGTGCTCGGGCCGACGGGCTTCGCGCTCGGCGTACTTGACCGCGAACACCTCGTAAGTCTCTGGATCGGTCATCGTCGTAGGGTACCGAACATGGAAGATTCACTGTTTCAAACCGGCATCGACGCCCGCTCGCGCGTGCTCGGACCCGAGTTCGTCACCAAGGCGTTTGCCAGCGCCGACAGCTTCAATCGCGACATGCAAGAGATGGTCACCGAGTACTGCTGGGGAGGCGTGTGGGGACGCGGCGCGTTGACGGATCGACAGCGCAGCCTCAACAATCTGTGCATCCTCGCCTCGCTCAATCGGGCCCACGAGTTCAAGCTGCACTTCAGAGGCGCGCTCCGCAATGGCTGCACGCTCGACGAGTTGCGCGACACCTTGATCCAGGTGATGGTGTACGCGGGCGTGCCGGCAGGCGTCGAGGCATTCCGGCTCGCTCGTGAGGTGCTCGACGCCGAGGGTGTGGTGCCATCGCCAACCGACCGGCCGATGCCGCACGTTCCCGACGGCCCGCAATGACTGTCGGTTTCATCGGCCTGGGCAAGATGGGTGGCCCGATGGCCACCAATGTCGCTGCCACAACACCCGGCCTGGTGTGCTTCGACATGGCCGGCACCGCGGCTCGCCTGCCGGCTGGTGCAGTCGCCGCTTCATCGATCTCCGACCTCGCCTGCCGTTGCACGACTGTGTTGATCAGCGTTCCCGACGGCACGGCGTCGTTGGCCGTTGCGGGCGAGATCGTCGAGACAAGTGGCAGCAACGTCAAGACGCTGATCGACCTGTCGACGATCGGGCCCAAGGCCGCCACCGAGGCAGCGACTCTCCTTCGATCCGCTGGAATCACGTATTGCGACGGACCCGTTTCAGGCGGCGCAGCCGGAGCGCGAGCAGCGACGATCTCTCTGATGTTCGCCGGACCGACCGAGGTGCTGGACACCAACCGCGCATTGCTGGAGTCATTCACGGGCAGCGTCTTCCACATCGGCGACACCGCCGGGCAGGGCCAGGCGATGAAGCTGGCCAACAACTTCCTGTCGGCCACGGCACTTGCGGCGACGTCCGAGGCAGTGGCATTCGGTGTCGCCCACGGTCTCGACATGGCGACGATGATCGACGTGCTCAATGTCTCGACGGGGCGCAACTCGGCGACAACCGACAAGTTCCCGAACCGCATCCTGACCGGCAGCTACGACGCCGGGTTCTCGACCGCACACATGACGAAGGACGTCGGCTTGTTCGTCGACGGAGCGGACGAGATCAAGACTGCTGCCACTGT
>JANOJI010000621.1:0-3438 GCA_031408175.1 Ilumatobacteraceae bacterium | reverse complement strand
AAGGTGTGTCGACGTATCGCTGGCCGTTGATGGCGACGTCCGACGTCCACTGCACTCCGTTGAAGTACCGGTACTCGAACCGTCCCTGTGGATCGCGGAACCAGCCGGATGGTCTCGCTGGGGTTTCCACTCCCTGTGATCTTACCCCTGCGCCGACGAGGGGTGCGCTCGGCTCCGAGATCTGGGTGCCAGTCCATGGATCGCAGCAGCCCCGATGTCGGAGTTTGGCGCCCAGATCTTCTCGGTAGCGCCCGACTTCCCAGCGATATGGAGCGAGCACACGGAGAAACTAGGTCCTCCGTCGTAGGCAGATGATTCGAGTCGTAAGTCGGACCTGCGTCAACTCGCTTCGATCGGTGTCGAGCGAGCCCGTCGCGGATGTCGCAACGTGGCGAGCGCGAGGGAGACCGCACACTGCGACAGCACGGCGGGTGCCATGACCGGCGAAGGCCCGACCTCTCCGGAACTCGCCGCCCACACCTTGGAGGCCAGGGACATCTCCGGCCATCGGTCGGTGAAGTGGTAGTCGAGGATTGCGGCGTGGTAGTTGGCCTGCACGTGCGTGAAGACCCCGTACAGTCCGCTGACGATCGCCAGGCATGCGACCACACGTACGACGCGGATGACTTGTGCGGTCGCACACAGGACCAGGGCCAGGACGCCGACTGTCAGTGCTGCGAGCACGATCCACGGGATGATCTGTGTCGTGGTAGTCCAATGCCGGAGCGTGGCCAGTTCGATTGTGGTGGCGACGACCCCGGCGGCCGCCAACGCCAACATGGCTCGACGCAGAATCGTCGCCGTGTCGACCTCGTCAATGTTTCGCGAGTCTGAGCGCATACTCGTAACCATCAGAACTCCAATGTTGAGATGATGAGCTCGAGGATGTCGGGCGAAATGTTGTACTTGCCGAGCTCCTGACGCAGCTTGCCGTAGTCGGGGTCGCTCGGATACGGCCGATACTCTTCGACTTCCCGGGCCCAGCGTCGGGCGTTGGTGACTCCCGCCGCGTCGAACGCTGCTTCCAGTTCGCTGGCGCTGGCCGAGTTCACGTTCACCTTGCCCCCAGCGGTTGCTGAGGGCAAGGCGACGGCCTCGGTGGCAGCGGGAGCGGCCGTCGTGACCGACTCCTGCGGGACGGCAGAGGCATCGGTTGCGGCGGGGGCGACCGCCGCCTCGCTGCTACTGGAAGCCGCTGCGGTCTGGAGAGAAGCGCTCTCCTCAGAACCGCACGAGGTGGCAACCAGCAGCAACGAACCGACGAGGCCGGTGGCGGCGAGCAGTCGTGGTGCTCGACGAGAAATCACGTAAGCGAGTCCACATCCGGCAGGCCGGCGACGTATTCCTGAACTTCTGCATCGGCCCAGAACTGGCCCAAGATTGCCTGCTCCGCAACGCCGATGGCTCGGACAGCGGCGCGATTGGCATCGCCGACCTCCTTGGCGTCGCCCGCTGCACCTGCGAGCGCCACATAGCTGTCGAGCAAGCTCTTCAGCGCACCGTCGGCCCCCTTGGCGATCAAGGCGGGCTTGACCTGATCGAACGCTCTCGTGCCAGCGACTTCGGCCACCGAAGCTGCCGTGTCGAAGTCACCTGCGGTCCATGCCTTCATGCTCTTGAGGAGCAGGATCCTCACGTCGTGCAGTTGGCTGAGGCGAATCAGGTCGAGCGTCGTCAACTCGGTCTTCGATGGGTCGAAGCCACGTGCGGCCGCGTTCACCAGGCCGACGCCGTAGTTGTACTCCGACAGCACCTTCCCGGTCAGTGACGCCAGGTCCTCGGCTGATTTGGTGGCGTCGGCAAAGGCGGCAACAGCGTCGTCGACAGCGATCTCGGTGACTTCTGCTGACTCCTCATTGCGGAGCTTCAACAGCGGGTAGGCGTCGTTGAAGAAGTTCTCGGCGAACGTGGCGAAGTACTCCGCTGCCTTCTCGACCTTACCGTCGTCGAGCGCTGCGTTGGTGATGCGTAGGTCGGCGCGGATGATGCGCACCGTGGCCAGGTCGTCGAAGAGTGGGTTCAACGCTGGGCCTTGCTCTGCCGCCGCGATCGACCCTTCGAAGACTGCGCTCAGTTCTTCCGAGATCGTCTTCATTTCAGCGAAGTTCGGGGCGTCGGAGGCGAGTCCCTCCTCGATCGCTACCTGGAGGTCGGCCTCGAGCTTCAGGTACGTCGACAGCGAACGGTATTGGATGTAGATCTCATTGCCGTTCCAGACAGCGTCGTACGCCTCGAGGGCGTCGTGCGATGCCTCCAGATCCCCCGCTGCGAGAGCTGCCGTCAGCGCTTCGAGCTTCGGTCGAGCGGTGGCGAGCCTTGTCGCCTCGAGCGATTCCGAGGCACTAGCGGCCGCTGTCGTGGCCGGGGCCAGCGTCGTTGCGGGCGCCGCCGCCGTCGTTGCGGGTGTCGTCGCTGGTGATTGCGCCTCCGCTGTGGAGTTCGAGTCAGAGTTGCACGACGTGACCAGGAGGGCAATTGCTACCGCAACTCCACTGCCCATCTTGGCGCGTCGCAACCGCTGGTCGAAGCCTGCGCGTGCTGGTGATTGAGCCATGTCCCCTGTAGCCGTCCCGAGTTGGGACGCGTCAGGAGAGGCCTGAGTCGTCTGCATTTTCATGTGGTTCCGTCCCTTTACGCACTACGAGGTCGTGCGTGGCGTGCAGTTTGGTGTAAGTCTTAAGGCTTAATCAATGAGTCATAAGGCTTAAGACTTTAGCAATAATCGTACGCTCGGTGGTCACCGATCTATGCTCTGCGCGGGCTATGGAAATCGTACTTGTTCGTCATGGTGAGCCCGAATGGGTGCGAGATGGGCTGAATGTCGTCGACCCGCCACTCACCGAGCGCGGTCGCCGCCAGGCCGAATGCGTGGCCCTGGCTTTGGACGGCGAAGCATTCGACGAGATCGTGATCTCCCCACTTCGACGCCCGCGCCTCACGGCCGCACCCGCGCTCGCTCAGCTCGGAGCCGGCGAGGTGATCGAGGCCTGGTTGGAGGAGATACGTGAGCCGAACTGGCACGGCACCCCGGCCGAGCTGGCTCGCAAGGCATACGAGGAAGAGCGCTCACGGACAGCGTCGGCGCGGTGGGAGGGCCTGATTGGCGGCGAAGCTGCCCGCGATTTCGTCGAGCGAGTGCGCGCCGGCGCAACCGACTTCCTGGCGGCCCGGGGGATCTATCGCAGCAAGCAGACATTGCCGGTTTGGCACATGGACCAAAGCGATCGACGCATCGCGATCTTCGCCCACGCCGGTACCAACGGGGTGATCCTGTGCCACCTACTCGGTCTCGACCCAGTGCCCTGGGAGTGGGATCGTTTCGTCACCGGCCACGCGTCGATCACGCGGTTGTCGACGATGCAATTGGCCGACGGCCACACCTTCAGCCTGACGAAGTTGTCAGATGTCGAGCACCTCGCGGCCGACGATCGAACTGGC